>DNPC01000845.1:40378-40803 GCA_003501565.1 Planctomycetaceae bacterium
TGATCGACTCCACCGGTGTTACGATCAGTTCACTTGGGTATTACCCCAACTGCCTATCGCCGGACGTGGATGAAGCGAGGGCAGCCGTCGACCATCTGTGTAAGCTTATCGTGGCCGCAAACCAGCTGGGGATACCCAGAGTCACAACCTTCATCGGTCGTGACTTTACGAAGAGTGTTGATGCCAATTGGCCACGTTTGCTCGAAACCTGGAAGCCGATTGTCGATCTAGCTGAACAGCATGAAATTAGTATCGGTATCGAAAATTGTCCGATGCTGTTCAGCGAAGATGAATGGCCCGGCGGGAAGAACATTGCGACCACTCCAGAGATTTGGAGGCGTTTGTTCTCGGACCTGGAATCGGATCGGCTTGGGCTGAATTACGACCCATCTCATATGATTTGGCAGCATATGGACTATTTGCGG
>DNPC01000822.1 GCA_003501565.1 Planctomycetaceae bacterium
GGGTACTATTCGAGTACCGCGAGGCAGGTGCTTCGTTGGCCCGCCAGTGACTCGGGAAGTCTTCAGGTTGGTTCGCGATCCGGTGGGCGAATCAACTATCGCGCGAGTTTGATGAAAATTCGATCCCTTGGGAAACAAAGTACAGGTCCGGTAAACAACGCAACTAAACCGGCGCGGATGACATCAGACTCAGTTGCTGGGATATTTCCATTTTACAACTTGCCCGAACAGCAACCTGAACGGTTACCGATTGCAAATGGCGAAAACCAGTCTGCTCGGCTATCCAAAAAGTTGTTGAAAATCTTTGGTTCGGCGGAAACCAGCGGTCCCTCAGCTTCGCAACTCGCCTCGGTCGACGCTGCCGGAGGGATCGGGGGCATCATTAGGATAGACGAGGCAGGCAATAGTCTTGAGCTTGGAGCCGGAACAGGTGCACTAGATTGGACTTTCGCAAATGTTGGCAATGGCTTGTTTAGAATTCAAAGCAGTCGAGGCAAGCGGCCAGGCGCCTTGGCAGCGCTGTCAACCACCGGTGTAGGATTTGCAGTTCCAGGTTCTGACCCGCGACAATTGTGGCGGCCTGTCGTTCATCCGCGGCGCGGATACGTGTTTGCCTTCGAAAATGTCTTCTACCCCGGCTACTGTTTGACTCAGAGTGGGACGGGAGTGTTCTTGAGCCCTTTCAATTGGGCGAGTGGGCAATTTTGGTTGCCGATCCTGCCACCTGGTCCAGCCTTCATTCAACCGCTGTTACGGAATTTTCACACAACCATCACTCCAAACGCTGATCTTCCGCCAATTACGGTGCGTTTGATCAATTCGCAACCGCGGCACATTGAGATCCTAATGGCTGATCTCAGTCAGCCTGCCGGATCGCAGCGCCTTCGCATTGCGCCCCGCCAGTCGCGTCAGGTTACTTTACAGCGCGATTCCGGCAGTACAGTCACAGAGTATTCGGAGGTTCTGATGTGGGACGGTAGTTGGCGAACTCAAGAATTTACGACGCAAATTCCGCCTCGAACCCTGTATGACTTGAGCGTTTACGAAGTGCGATTGCAATCCATTGCGATCGACCGCACCGGGAAGAGCCCGAACGTAATTGAAGATGTGAATTACCAGCCCAAGAGCATTGGTCGATTCCCAATTCCGCCCGGAGATCGCATCTCAGAAGGAGCTGCGATTGACGTGTTCAAACTCGCCCAGCGCGCGGGTAACCCCGGTGCCGTTCAGCGATTTACAATCGAAGAGCTAGAGAATTACGAATTGGACCCCAATGAGCTGGATATCAAGCTGCGTGGAGGGACCGAAACGAAGCCACAACCACCCAGCGGCCTGCGAAGAAGGTTTTGATGGCCCGCTCCGGAAGCCGCGCGTATCTAAACCCTATTGGCTTGGTGTTTGGTCCAAGGCCAGCGTTATCGACCGGCCTACTCTCTTCGTCGCTTACTTGACCGGATACGCAGTGTTGGGCAAAAAGTTTCCCGTGTTAGCTTGGCTGCTGAACTGTTGACCAGTCAGACCACTCGTACCATTCTCTGTCTTAACTCGGCTGGCAGAGGCTGGGTGTACGGGCAAATTACCGTTTGCATTGGCGACTTGTCGAAACGTGTTTCCCAAAGTTGATCGACGGCCAATTGCGTGTTTCGCATTGACCCTGGGCGCAGGTTCGCCACGAGCTGTCTGCATACCATTCTCGACAGGCATACTGGCTTCGCCGGGCAATTGATCGCTTGGGGCCATCTCAACCGGCTGATCTTCGAGGACTTGAATCTGATCTCGCATCAGGACTTCTCCCTCGGTCAGCCCGTATTCCATGATGGCGTCCCCTAATCCGCCACCGACGGTGTCGACACGAATTGGCCCTGGATCAATCCAGAGTCCTTCTGCGTCGAGCTGCATTGTTCCGAGATCCAGATCGATGCTACGCCGCAGTGCTTCATAATTGACGTAGGTACCGATTAGAGTTCCTTGCGTTTGTAGAAATGCTTGCAAGCCACGGGCCGCATCGTTGGCAGCGGTCGGTCCACTAGGCACACCGAGGGTCTCGTTGATTTGACGAATGTCAGCATTGATGCTGTTTTGTACCGCCGCATTCTGAACAGCAAAACGCTGAATTTCGAACCGCAGCTGGTTTTGCCGCACCGTTCGCAGTGCACTTCGAAATGCAGTCCAGACGCCATCTTCAAACTGATAGTATTGTCGTTTCTGCCGCTCGTATTGGATCAGAATCTGCCTGTAGTTGTTACGTTCTTGCAAGCGGGTGATCGGTGCATCCCAAGCAAGACCGGCTCGTAGACGTCCTGTCGAACCCCGCAACGACAGCGGGTTGTCGTTGGTGTTCTGGATGCTACCGGAGAGCGTAAGGTCTAAGAAACTCTCGAGGTCGTCTGCTACTACTTCGATGCTTCGCCATGTATTGACGAGAGCGGCTCGGTTATTCAACCAATCACGCCGATTGACGCGAGCGATTTCGATCGCATCACGCGTCGTCAATTCGACTTCTGGTAAGTAAACGGATTCCGTACGCGCCCGGGCCTGAACAACTTGAAGCGCTAGAACAATGTCATTGACTTCAGCGACAAAATCTTGCGATCCTAGAATCGCGCGTTGGCTGATTTCCTGGAACCGCTTCTTCGAATCTTCGAAGTTGTCGAGCGAATCGCTGATGCTCTCAATGCCATCAACCAACTGTAGGAATTGTTCGCTTTTGGCTAGGATTCTCTCTTCAAGTGCGGCCAGTTCTTCACGCAATTCGCCCGGTAATTCCTCTAGTCCTTGGCCTTCCAAGAATGACGTGTTGAAGTCGCCAAATGGTAGGAGTGCACAGACCATTTCACGCTCGCTATCAGCAATTTCCATCAGGCGGTTGAGCTGCCGTCGCCGAATGGGGATTGCTTCCTCGAGTCGGTCGATGTCGGTACGAATCTGTGTGATATCGGGACCGACGATGTTTTCGAGCACCTCACCCAATGGGAGCAGACGCGCGTTGAGTGATGCGAGCTTTTGTTCAAGATCATCAGAGTTCTCGATGGCTCGGACGGTTGGTCCTTCGTCGTCGGTTTGACCGCCAGCTGATAGTTCCAGGATTGCCGAATTAGCTTCTCCGAGCTCTCGGCGGAAGTCTTGTACTTCGATCCGCCGTGTTCTCAAATCTTGGCTAATCAGTTTGAAAGGCTCAAGCAAAGGATCTTCGATTTCTACACACAAGTAGGGAGGAAGACCAAGGGTAGATTTCAAGCTGTCCAGTGACTGTTCGTAATTGACTTGCAACTGGAGCAAGTTCGTCTGCTCCGAGTAGAGAGTCTGTAGCTGCTGAGATACCTGCAGCTGTTGTTGCGGTAGAGCAGTTAGGTCGTCTGGCATGGTCAATTGCAATTCCCGGTAATTGTCGCGGAACTGCAGGTAGATATCTTCGAGCTGGAGAATGTTTTCCCTTTGGTTGTCGATTGCCAATTGATCTTGTATCAGACCTAGGAAACCACCTGCACCGGGAGTACCTCCACCGCCGAAGTTTCCTCCTCCACCACCGCCAAAGATACCGCCTAAGGCTGAGAATCCTTCAAAACCAGCGCCACCAAAGACGCCACCGCGGCGTCGAGGGCCGACGCCATTACTGCCGCGACCGGTCGTCACATCCACGTAGAATGCCCGTCGATAGCGTTCAAACGCGCGAACGTTGGCCAGCAAGGTACGTTCGGCGAGAGTCAGTCGTTCCAATACGACGTCGCGACCACCTTGACGCAGGAGAGGTTGCAACAACGTGAAATCTAACAACGACGTGGCGTTTTGGTTGTTGGGTCCGACAAGTTCCCAGGTCAGCGAGTTTGCGAATCCGACTACTAGGTCGGCTCCGGTCGCAAATGTCTTCTGCATAACCAGCGGTCGGCGTCCGCGACTGTTTGGACCGACGGAGAAGATCGTGCTGGAGTTTCCAGCGCCATTGCGGTTCGGTCCATCGGTGGTTAGGCCACTTTGCCAGCCTGCAAAGAATTGCGAGTCGAGCCGGAACCGTTCGCTACTAACGTCGAGAGCGGACAGATAGATTTCTTCGCGAGCACTCTGGTAATCCGGTGAATGGAGCAGTGCAATACGAACGGCTTCATTCAAGTTCAACTTCAGAACGCCTCGTTCATCCAGCGGAAGGTAGCTCCACCACTGCGGATTCTCGACGATGTTTGTGCGGCCGTTAGCTTCCCAAAGCGGATAACCTTTCTTGCCATCGACAATTTGCATGAACCGATTGGCTTGCGGGTCGTCTTCTGGCATTGGAGGACGATCGGGGTTGAACGGATTGAACATCCGGCTGCGAGAGTCGACTTCGATACGATACGGAGCTGCGACATCTTCGCAGCTTTGACGTACTTTTTCGTCGAGTAGGTAATACGCTTCGGTGTCGACTTTGCAGCGATACTGCTGGCGCGTGCAACCAAGCATACCGGTCCAAAGGGCCGTTGCAGCACCGGCAGTGGCAAGGCTTCGGCGTAGCCAGTGGGCTAGACGGGCACGTCGCCGACTAACAAGAGTGGGCTTGGTTGGGTGCTTTGCAGACGTTTCGTTGCTGGCCATCGATGGAACCCTGGTGAAGGCTGGCTGCCCCCTCCTTGCTTGGCCAATGTGTGGGCCAAACGCCGATTAACGGCTGGAACGAAGGGACCGGTACTATCGTGTCTTCCCTAAGTTCGGGTTCTACGGACGGCTCCCTTGATGCCGAATAACCTGGCTGCGCCAGTCGCTGCAGTTGATTCCGGTTCGCTAACCGTTACTGGTTAACAACACAGTGGGCTGGGCCCTTCTATTGACTGGTCACGAAAAACGGGGGCTTACGGAATCTTAAGCTCCTTTGCGATGATCTAGCGAAACAGACGAGAACGCCAGGCTTGCGTTCCGTTAAATCAATGCGCCAACGCTGGCGAGGTTGGCGATAGAATGAGACTTTCATAACGAGGACATTTCGTAGAAATCGAAACGGATGCCAGCGGGGAGAGGACGTGCCCCTCGTTTGGCGAACAGCGTACATTGCAGATTTCGACTGCAAAGAGCGGTGTTCCCGGTAATCTCCGAGCGACGCACAACATAGCCTTTAAACCGGAGACGACCGATGCAGGATCGACGACATTTCGTACGAAGCTCGATCACGATGGCAGCTGGAGCTGCGAGCGGGTTGTCGTGGCTGCCACCGTTAAGTGCGCAAGACTTAGATGTTTCTCCCAATCACGTTTCGTTTACTGCTGACATCGAGCCGCTCGTAAGCATGCTCGAAACTACGCAAGGCGAGAAAGTTCTCGACCGCGTATTTGACGAAATTCAACGCGGACGCAGCTACCAGGAGCTGTTGGCTGCTCTCTTTTTGGCTGGCATACGCAACGTTCAGCCGCGACCCTCTGTTGGATTCAAGTTTCACAGTGTTCTAGTCGTCCACTCGGCGCACCAGGCATCGCTGGCGGCGGTCGATGAACACCGGTGGACTCCGCTGCTTTGGAGTATCGATTACTTCAAACGAGCTCAACGTTCAGACCTGCGCGAGGGCGACTGGACCATGGCGGCAGCTCCTACAGAGAATCTGCCCGAACCGGCAAAGGCTCTGCAGAAGCTCGATGAAGCGATGAATCGTTGGGACGTAGAGGCGGCCGACGCAGCAGCAACAGTAGTCGCACGCACGGCAACCGCCAGCCAGATTCTGAATCTACTGGCCAAACACGCAGCGCGCGACTATCGCAGCATTGGCCACAAGTCCATTTACCTTGCGAATGCCTACCGCACGTTGAATGTAATCGGCTGGCACCATTCAGAGGCAGTTGTGCGTTCGCTGTGCTACGCGATTCTCAATCACACCGGAGATCCGAACCCGGCCGATTCCGATCTGGAGGTTGATCGTGTTGGCCGTTCAAACTGGAAGCGAGTGCAGGAGTTTTCCGAAGGGATCTTTATGAACGATCGCAAGCCGGTTGAGTCGGCGACGGTTGCGCGTCAGTTGCGAACGGCAACTCCCGAGCAGGCCGCCAGTTTCGTCGTCGAGCTAGTCGAATCGGGTTGTCATCCCGACAGCATCTACGACGGAATCATGTTAGCTGCCGCCGAGATGGTCTCTCGCCAGGCAGCCATCGTTCCGCTGCATGCAGTGACGACGGCCAACGCGATGCGTTTTCTCTATCGGCATGTCCATGATGCCCGGACTCGAAAGTGGCTACTACTTCAGAATGCTGCATTTATTCCGCACTTTCGTCAGTCTGCTGTGGGAAGGGGCGCACTCGGTAAGACGGATCTGCTCGAGCTTGCAATCGGTGAACGGGGTAGTTCGGACCTATCTGATGTGTTTGAGTCAATTGGATCCGAGGCGGCCGCCGAGTCCATTTTGTCGCTGGCTCAGCGGCCGGAGCTGGCCAATCGTCTTATCGGGCGGGCCCGCGAGTACGTTTTTCTTAAGGGAAACGACGCACACGATTACAAATTTAGTTCAGCGGCTCTGGAGGATTATCACTACATTGATCCTCAATGGCGAGCTCGTTATCTGGCCGGTTGTTCGTTTCTGTTGCACGGTGAGGGCAAACCCACAACAGCCTTGGCAAAAAGAGTGCTTGCGATGTAGCAAGTCGGTTCGCAAGACTAACCTGCCCGGTAAGCGAACGATTACAAACGGCCTGGATATTGGCCTGCCCGGCGAGATGACAACGGATCCGACAGGTTCGTTATGACGAACGTTATCTCTCGATTAGATTTCCATCTTCATCAAGGTTTGGAAAACGACTCCGGAGAACTAATCTCTCCCATAGATTGGGCCGGCGAAGTCGATGGTCGTCTGCTGGCAAGCGATGCTCTTTGCCACGCCGAGTCTTGAGAGTGACCGAACCGTCGTCGTGAATTTCGGAGACACTCCAGTACTTGTCCACGAGGTAGCTGTATGCGTCGCCTTTGCCCTGAGGAGAGATGTCGGTTGCACGTTTTCCAGGCTGTGTGCTGACTTTTTGTTTGGCGAAGACGACAGGACTTCCTACCTTCAGTGCTAACTTGGACATCTTGCAAATTCCGGAGAACTCTCGGCACTTAGTGGCGCAGGGACGCGGTGCATTTCTTCACCGATGTCTTGCATGGCCGCAACTAAAACTGGGTTTTGAGCGCTGCTGATTGCGGCAGAAAGCGTAACGCTACTTGCGCGCCGACTTTTTCTTCGCGGCCTTCTTCTTGGCGGCCTTTTTCTTCGCTGGCTTCGTAGCACTGGCTTTCGTGGCAGACTTACTTTTCTTCGTCTTTCCAAAGACGTTTTCCCAACCGTTTGCGTACGCTTCGTTACTGCCAACGCGCGTGATAGTCATGTTTTGCTCCTAGTTCCGTTGGTAAATGAATTGGACTCGGAAATGTCTATGAGAAGACTTGGTGATATCCTATCGCCAAGAATTGCAATTGCCGAGATGCACGCTACGCGCACATTATTGGGAAATTGAAACGACCATACATGGTCTGGGGTCAGTTGAGTGTTCTGCGCAGTATGGTTGTCGGTTCAATCGCGAGAGTGCGGTTGTCGCGTTCCGGCCGCAGACGCGAAAGCCTATCGGTCGCTTGTCAGTCGGTCAAGTCTTATCAGCTGGCAGACCCTGCGCCAGCCTGCATATAAAAGCTGCATAGTTGATCAACGAGTGCGTCGTGCTGACTACTGCGGTCAACATCTACACGCGTCAACTCTTCTAGGCCTCGGTACCATATCTCCTGTCGACGCGCGAATTGCCGGGTGTGGGCTTTAATCAACTCAGCGGTTTCGTGCAGAGTATGTGTGCCATCAAGGTGCTCGATCACCTCGCGATACCCGACCGCTTGTCGCGCGGTTCGCCCGAGTTCAGAGTGTTTTGCTAACAGTGCTTCCACTTCTTCGACCAATCCATCTGCCAGCATTTGGTCGACGCGAGCGTTAATCCGCTCATGCAACCAGCCACGTTCAAGCCCCAGCACGGCAACGGGCATTGACTTCGATGGTGTTTCAAACTGGCTTTGCCAGTGACTTAGAGGGCGGCCGGTCAGCCGAGCAACTTCCAAAGCGCGGATCGCCCGACGGTGGTCATTGGGGTGGATCTTGCTAGCGGCCAAAGGGTCTACCTGTTGGAGGCGTTCGCGAAGCGCCGTGGGGCCGTGGTCTGACAAGTCGCGCTCAACCGCCTCGCGGAATTCCCAGTCCGCCTCTGGACCCAGGAACATCCCTCGCAGCAGACTCTTCAGATACAACGGAGTGCCGCCGCAAAACAGCACGTGCCGACCACGAGATCGAATTTCGTGAGCAGTCTGATGCGCCAAACTTACGAAAGAGGAAACACTGAAGCTCTCCGTTGGCTCAATGATGTCGAGCAGATGGTATTGAACTTCGCTACGATCGGTCGCAGAAGGCTTGGCAGTACCGATATCCATTCCCCGGTAAATAGCCATCGAGTCGAGGGAGATGATTTCGGCGTCTAGACGTTTCGCAATCGACTGTGCCAGCGGAGTCTTCCCACTTGCGGTGGGACCAGTTAGAAAAAGGCAGTCGCGGATTGGAGGCAGGACCCACTTGGAGCTTTCCTCATTTGGCGGTGTCTCAAGCGGCATTGTTTCCTTTTCGTCGCGTGGGTCGTCGATATGGTGCTGCCGCATTATGATAGGGCTCATTCGCTGGGTTTTGCAGCGGTGGGCAGTCTCTTCGAACGACTTTTCATTAGAGATTTCAATTAGCCTAGGATGCGTTTGGATTCATGGTGGAAGACTCTATGCCAGAAGACGATGTCCTCAACCGGCTAATGTCCGAAATTCACAATAAGGCTGCGCAGCTGCCGGAGAAATCGTATACCACCCACCTAATTCGGGGTGGAGTCGAGAAAATGGGGGCAAAAATCCTCGAGGAGGCTGCAGAGGTCGTAGACGCGGCGGAAAAGTCGACCGCTTCCGACAACGACCACTTAGTCTACGAAGCTTGTGATGTGCTCTATCACCTGTGGGTGCTGCTAGGCAGCCGCGGAGTCACTGTGGATGACTTACGTCGCGAACTCCAACGACGCGAGGGGACCAGTGGGTTGGAAGAAAAGGCGTCACGAAAAGCACCGGACGCAACGTAGCGCTAAAGCAGACGCTTTCGCTGACTCATCATTGTTACCCTCAGAAAATCACTCTTCTCCGTTAGCACGGATCCGACAGCACGACTGAACTTTTGCAGTACTTATGAACGAAAATTTGCGAATCGGAATTCCTAGTAAGGGGCGGTTAAGCGAACTGGCAACTGGCCTTTTGAATCAGGCTGGAATTTTGTTCCGCCGTCAAGAACGCACCCTCTTCGCTCGCGTCAAGAATTTGCCTATCGACATCATCTTTGTTCGAACCGATGACATTCCGGTCTTGTGCCAAGAAGGGGCGATCGACATTGGCATCACCGGAAGCGATCTTGTCGCTGAGAGCGAAGCGGACGTGACCACTCGGATGCCGCTCGGCGTCGGCAAATGCCGGTTAAGCGTGTGTGTGCCAGATGATTCGGGGATAGAGAAGCCGGAACAATTGGTAGGTCGACGAATTGCTACCAGTTTTCCAAACGTGACTCGACAATATCTGGCCAAGTGTGGTGGTGAAGCGCGGTTGGTTGAATTGTCGGGGTCGGTTGAAATCATGATCTCACTCGGTGTCGCAGACGCGATTGTTGATCTGGTCGAGACAGGGAGCACACTTGCTGCGAACCGATTGCACGTGCTGACTGATATCGGGGCGTATGAGACGGTATTGATCCAAAACAATAAAGTGCGTCTGCCGGAAATCGTGGACCGCGTAGTGCGACGTTTGGAAGGCGTCGTTATCGCCCGAGACTACAGCCTGCTGGAATACAATGTTCTGCGTGCGAATTTGGCCGAAGCGGAAAAGATTACGCCCGGCTACAATTCACCGACGGTGAGTGCTTTGGAAGATCCGGACTGGTGCAGCGTGCGAACGATGGTTCGTCGCAAAGAGATTATCCCGGCGATGGAAAAACTAGAAGCCATCGGAGCTTCGGCGATCCTCGAAACAGAAATTGCTAATTGCCGGCTTTAGCATGTTTAAGGATGTGGGTTACCCCGGCAGCCATCGGAAGACAGTTCATGCCTGGTGGCGAAGCTGAAGCGTGTACGTTGTTCGTTCAGAGAATCGCTCACCGCCGTGACCCTTTCTTCTGTCGCGACCGGAGTTTTGTTCGGCCAATGAAGTACACCTAAAACCTAGCCGAAACCCAATAGTCTTTCTCTACCCGATGGCCGTAAAACTGCAAGGGATACGCGTTTGCTGGCGACATACTGGTGCATAGGATTGGTAATCGCGCTGGTCGCGTATCTGATTTGGTTAGCTCGGCAGAGTGACTACGGTGCCTGGGAAACGGTGCTATACATTCCCACCTACCTGATGGGACGTTTGCTTTGGCGAGTTCACTTTCTTAACGAACCGCCACCAGAGATTGCGACGGGGGGCATTTTGGTAGCCAATCACCGAAGTAGCGTGGATCCGTTCTTCGTTCAATTGGCGGCCCGTCGACGTGTACACTGGATGGTTGCCAAAGAGTACTGCCAGCATGTGATATTTGGGAAGATCCTCAGGCCCTTTGAGGTGATTCCAACCAATCGAAGTGGCGTTGACACGGCAAGCACCAAACAAGCAATCCGTCTGGCAAAGGCAGGTCGCCTGGTTGGAATGTTCCCCGAAGGTCAACTAAACAAGACTCCAAATCCGCTTTGCCCGATTCGCAGCGGCGCTGCTCTGGTGGCAACGCGTGGTAACGTACCTTTGATACCACTCTACATTAAGGGCAGCCCCTACGATCGCACGGTGTGGAGTCCAGTTTTCATGTCGGCCAATGTTGCGATAACTTTTGGTACTGCGATTCACCCCAAAGACGCAAACGAATTTTCCCCAGGTGAATCTGCGTGCGAGGATCCAAAGGTAATTGAAGCTGATGGCAAACCGGGACGGCATCAGAATAGTGCGGGTGACCTGCAGCAATCCGAGCAGCTGATAATTGCTTGGGCCAAACAAGTTGTGGCAATGGCCGGTAGGCCTGATTTTCCAGTGAAGCTGGCCACCAAGCGGACGCGACGCAAGACGCGGTGATGAACAATGACGACAAGTGAATCTGAAGAGTTGTTAAATTTGACGCAGCGGTTGCTGGACGCAATCGCGAGTCGCGATTGGGAGACGTATGTTGAGCTGTGCGACGAGAGTCTGACTTGTTTTGAACCCGAGGCACGAGGAAGTCTGGTTGAAGGCCTCGATTTCCATCGCTTTTACTTGGCCCCGGATTCGTATCGGAACGAGATTTCCGAACAAGATCCCGCGACCGGCCCAGTCGAGAATGCGTCGAGCATGCAAACCACCATTGCCTCGCCACATGTTCGAATAATGGGAGATTCTGCGGTGGTGTGTTACAAGCGATTAATTCAAGTCGAAAACGCTAGCCAGCCTTGGGAAACCCATGTTTGGGAAGAGACTCGAATCTGGCAAAAACAGGCCGGCAAATGGCAGCACGTGCACTTCCACAGATCTTAACCGGCACCTCGATTTGCCAGGTGCTGTAAGCTCTTTCACTTAGCAGCCGCTACATTGACTTTTTGCGTCCCAAAAAGCGTTTTGCTGTCTTTTCATTCAGCGCTGGCGCGCTACCATGTACCCAACGTTGCGGATGAGCGACTAAAGCCCACCGCGTGACGAGTTGCTACTTGCAGGCCAATGGTGGTCAGCTTTGATAGATCGTGCACTGATCAAGGAGTGTGAGATGAAGGTATTGTCAGGATTGTTGGTTTGTCTCGCGTTTGCGGCAATGAACACTGTCGTCGCGGAAGAGGCAAAAGAGGCCAAGAAAGCCGCGAAGAAGATGGAAAGCGGCCTAAAGGAAGGTGCTAGACTCGGCGCGTTCGACGTAGTCAAGTGTGCTGGCGAAGAGGCGGATTCCGTCGCTATTGGCAAGAAGCTGTGCTATCGATGCCGAAACGGATCGCGTCCGCAAGTTATCGTATTCACTCGCTCAACTGACAAGTCAGTTACGAAGTTGGTCGCGGAACTGGATAAGCACGTCAAGAAGTTTGAAGACGAGCAACTGCGTGCATTTGTCAACGTAGTAGGCGAGAGCAAGCCAGCGGCCGAGAAGATGGTCAAAGCACTTGCCAAGTCCACCAAGACTGAGAACATCCCCTACGTAGTACCAGTCGAATTCGAGAACGGTCCAGAAAACTACGCTCTGAACCCTAAGGCTGAGCTAACGATTATCGTCGCCAACGAAAGCAAGGTTGTTGCTAACTTTGCAGTCAAGAGCGCGAAGGACTTGAAGGTCAATTCCGTCCTCGAGAGCGTTGAAAAGATGTTCAACTAGGCCGAGCGGACAGAACACATTGCTTGCAAAAAGCGAACGCGCCGTCGGGTGTGTTCGCTTTTTTTGTTTTGTTCAGGCATGTTTTTCAACTTGAGGGTGCAAGTCGCTTATCCAACCTGATGGAGGTGAAGGATTAGCGAAGCGCAAACGCGTCGTCGTTAGGTTGGGTCTGAAGGTAGCGTGTAGCGAAGTCACGACCCGACGAACAGGAATCGGAAAGTCGGGATGGCAGATGGGACGAGTCCGCATGACAGTGACGAATTCCTCTATCCAGCAAAGGTCTGCTCTGTAAATCCGGCGGGTGTGTGATGAAAGTTGAGCGACTTAACCTGGGAGGTCTGAAGTGTGTCCGGGAGGATCTGCTTTAGGCAGCGACCCGGACTGATCGCTTCGCAAGCAGCGATGACCGCCCGTCAGAAGTCAGCAGAGGGCATATACATCCCATCGGGCTAATGGGCAGCTTGATTGGATATTCTAAACGCTTCGGAAGCTTCTTCATCGCGGGTCAGCGTCAGATGGGCCACCACCATGCCGTTGGAGGAATGCCCGTGATCACGTCCCATGAAAAGCCCCTCCATAATCCGCCCACAACCTTTGAACTCGACCATAGCTGTGCCGTATTCGCGAAGCTTCGTATTGTCGACCCAATATTCGAATCGAGCCCAATTGCCGTTCTCTAGCAATGTCCCAATGGCTAACACCCCGTCGTCGCCCATGTCCTTTCCCGTTGCTTCAAAACGATTTCCGTACTGACGGATCGTCATTTTCGCTGACCACGGACCTGGATCAGTGTAAGTGATCAATCCGGGAATTTCCTTGTCGATGCTTTGTGCATCCCAAACGCCTTCGACGGATCGCACTGTCCGAGAGTCACCTACGAACCGAAAACGAAGGTCGGCCGCATCTCCTTCAGTTTCACGTGGGGTCGTTGGTACCTCTCGAATGGAATAGGACGACTCAGGTTCGATCTTAAGTACTCGACAGACCTGCTTGAGCTTCTCGAGATCAACCGGCCAAGGTTTTCCCTCATTCGAGTTCAAATAGTTGCGAACCGTCTGCTCAGCAACTTCAGCACGACTTGCCAATTGAACCACCGTCAAACCACGTCCTGTCATCGCTCGCAGAATGACGTCGCCGCGAGCGTAAAAGATCTCTTGGCAGTTGAGTTTCTTGTTCTTTGCCACAGTTGCTTGCTCCTTTGGACTAATCGGGCAGCTGCCGATTCTACTGCATGCCGGGAGCAGGCAAGAGACCCGCAGAATCGACGCGAAGGCCGGGTAATTAAGACCAATGGGGAACCCAATGGGGATTCTCTGCAGGGTGACTTGCTGATGGTCTTTCACCTGCGATGTTGTGACCGTCGCCAAGCACTCCGCCCGCGACACTTCTTCTACGGGATCTATCAATGAACAAGAAAACAAAAACTCGACGTCAGTACACGAGTCCATTTATTGACCATGACGGGATCAGACCAATTGTCGAAGCCTATTACGCGCAGCCCGACTTCAATGTGCTTCTAGTCGGCGATCCTGGTATTGGCAAAACCACCTTTGTGTCGGAGCTGGCCGGCGGACCTGAGAGAATGGTCACAGTCATCGGGAGCAAAATGATGCCGAATGACTTGATTGGTCGAATGACCCTTGTCAATGGCGAGACTCGCTTTCAAGACGGGCTGCTTACCAAGAGCATGCGTGAAGGACTGACCTGCTATATCGATGAGCTTTCTGGGTTGGACGATGCCTGCCAACGCATACTCTACGGGGTGATTGATCATCGACGCGAGCTGACAATCAATGCAAATTCGGAAACCATCGTTGCCCACGAGGATTTTCGGCTTATTGCGAGCGATAACTTTTCACCATCCGGTGCCGCAACGCTTAATCGGCCCTTTCGCGATCGTTTCGTTCACGTCTATATGAACCGTCTTGATCGGGATACGGAGCACAAGCTGATGATTGATCAGTACGGGCTAGAGGATGCCGATGCTGAATGGTTGCTTGCAGTCGCCGCGGTCACGCGACGCGCAAACAATAGCGTTGGCGCGACCACGCGTCAGTTGGAGCTATGCTCGCTAGCCATCGCCTCCGGCGTACCACGTAAGGTCGCTGCGCAACACACCCTGCTTGGGTCGATCGCGGGCAACAGCCGACAGCAATTTGAGCAACTCGTTCAGCTCGTTCGAGCAGAGGGGCTCGACCTTGACGAAGTATGGCTTTCAAAGCAGGAAATGGACCAGTTTGATGACCTTGAGTTCGTGCGCAGTGAAGAAAGCACCAACAGTCGCTAATGCAAATCGAATCGAAATCTGTTTTGGCGCACCCATTTTCGAAAGAGTCAATCTATGTCACTTTACAACCAGCTTCCGCAATCTACGTTCAAAGCTGATGCACAAAGAACCGTCGAAAAGATCTTGAGTCAAACTCCGGAAGTCTGTGCGGCTCTTGCTGCTGCCGTTCGAAAATGGATCCCGGCCATCCAGCGGCGGAGAAATCGTCTGTCGCGGACGCTGCTTATCAAATTGACTGTTGGATTGCTAAGAACCTGCGGTCCTACCTCTTCGGATTCGCTGGAGTTTCGTCACTTTCGAGACAAGCTAAGATTTGGGGCGAGAATCTTGAGTCAGCACAGCGACGCCACCAGCGTTGCTGACCTACTGAGCAGGCTAAATCCACGCGGCAGTGGAAGTCTTGATCAATTGCAACAAGTCCATGATTCGGCTAGGGAACGACTCCGTCTGCGTATCAAAGCTGCGGTCTATGCCCCGGACTACTCTCGCGACATTGACGGCGTCATTGAGTATTTATCCGCATGCACTGGCTATCGTCGTGTCAAAGTTCGATTCGATGCAAAGCCAGACGGCTGCCATAGACTAGATCGTAGAACGGCAGCCAAACGAGAGATCGCAGCCTACACCGACGGTGATGTTATCCACTTGAGTCCATGGTTGGCATCGACGGCGTCCCGCGATCTCAATCAGGGAATGCTGACTCTTTACCTAGTCATGCACGAGTATCTTCACATGGCAGCAGGTTCTTTCGACTTTTCTTTCAAGCAAAACGCCGCCGGGCGGTTGCTATTCCGCAAACTTCGGCCTCGTCGAGGAACATTAAAGAAGAACAGCTCGGGTGATGCGATCACGCACCAGCTTAGGGAGAAACTGGAATCCGAGGGCATCAACGTTGACGCGCTGAACTTGAAAAAAACCCCCGATCTGCTTCGGTTATTCAAACACTTTGATAGCCCATCTATCGCGGCTTGGTTACTCAACGCAATTGAGGATGGGCGTCTGGAGTCGCTAATTGAAAAGCACTGGCCCGGGGGCCACATTCTTCACCAAGCCCATGAAGAAACTTACGCACGCGATATTGTCCGGTCGCCACACGCCGAATCGTCCAAGGAAAATCTTCTCAGTGCAATCGGCATGATGGCTGCCCGCCGGCCCGTCGTAGCGCGAATTGAGTTGCAGCATCGTGAGATATTTATGGAGGTACGCGAACTCATCGAAAACGCTCCACGAAGAAACGTGTACGATTCCGCCACACTTATGATGAAAGTCTACGACCTGATCGAAGACCACCTAGGTAGCGAAGAACTCGAGCAGGTAGCCGAAGGAGCCAGTTTTCGAACTGAAATTAGCATCGAAGAAGTTGTAGTCCGTTATCGCCTTGCCCATGAGCCGAAACAGGATAACAGCTACCAAAAAGATGGTAGGCCCGACTCAGACTGGTCTTTCGAGCCAAAAGAAAGCGGACTTTGGTTCGAAGAGTTCGATGGCATAACGCATCGGCCGAAAACGACTCATGTCACGGTCCGTCCCTTCATGGCAACCAAGTCTTATCCAGCTCTACCACCGCTCAACCGACCACTTCCTGATGTTGTTCTGGATCGGATCCGCCTCCCAAATGACGTGGACCGTCGCTGGAGCCCTGATGGTCTTCATATCGCTAGTGAAATGTTGGCCCAATACACAGCCGCGAATCAAGCTGGCCAAGAGATGTCTATCCACTACGACCAGTTCGAAGAAAAGCCGCCACTTCGCTGGACGCTCGTTTTTGATCTATCCATTTCAATGGAGGCCCCAAGGCACGCGCTCGGTGGCCAAACCCCAATTCAACACGCCATTCAGTATGGGACATGGCTTGCTAGCGCATTGGAGTCCCAAGGAATCGAAGTTCAAGCCTACGGTGCTGTCAGCGGCGGTCCAAAATTGTGCAAGCTCTTTCGACTAGCTGCGCCCGTGGCTCAATCAATTGCACAACTCCGCTGTGAAGGTGCTGGCGGATGCCGTCACGGAGCCTTCATTCGAGCCATCGCTGCCAATGCCCCAGAGTTTGGCATGACAACACCTATCGGTGACCACAACCTGACGATCCTGACAGACGGGGATCCGAGTTACATGGCTGTTGGAAGTGAAAGCATCTTTGAACAACTTCACAAAGCAAACTGCAAAGCCTGCACGTCGCGCCATCGGTGCCGAGTTGAGGGGGCAAGCGGATCTATCAATGGACGGGAAGGCGTCCTCCACCGCATCTTCCATCCCCTTGGCTATGGACTCACCGATACTGCCGATGCAATTGAATCAACTTCTTTGAAGATGACCACTCAGGTTATGCTTTTCGGTGGAAACATTGATCGCGATCAATACGACCACTTTTTGGGAGCGACAAGGTGGGGCACTTCGTTCGCCGGCAATCTGTCAATGAGGTCGACCGCTCAGCTACCAAGCTAACTCATTCATCAAGTCATACTAATCGACTTTTAAACCAATTGATTTACGGAGCTTTTCTTGGGCAACGTGGCAGTTATGCTTCAGCAGGGAGTAGGGCTTGCCGGCCATTAGCTCGTGCATCTTTTTCTTGAGATCTGCGAGTGAATGTGTCTCAGCAAGCTTCGTTCCCTTCAATTGCCGCGTCCAACGAAACTCAATCGGGCCGTCACCGTCTCGATCCGGATCAACATATTGTCCTTTCATTCGAATCACCACATAGCCATCGTCGACGTGCTCTTTAACTATGCGGGGAGAGACTTCCGTCAGATAGGTCTTCCCGTCCTCCATGTACTCGAGCAGCGCAAAACGTTTGTCGGCGGTCTTAAGAATCAATGCGGAATGCACCAGCTTCCATCGATTAGTCAATGGCTCCCATTCGGTGGGACTCCCAAGCGGCCGTCTTACCACGTACACGTGATTCACCTTAGAATCCAGAAATTCTGAGGTCGTTGGATCTGCTGCTGCTTGAGAGCTATCGAGGAGGATCGAGCAGAAACAAATACAGAGTAGTTGGAAACCAGAGTGAAGGTTCATGTCAATGACCCAGAACAGTAAAGGTACGAAGGAACTGAACTTACTTCTGTAGTGAGTGGCACCGATCTTAAGAATTGGAAGCTGTGTGGACTTTTCGCTGTGCACTAAGCAGGGACGTTCGCAGGTGTCGGTACCACGAGTTAAATTTATGGCTCAAAAGCAAGCAAGCCGAAAAGAGAATCGCTGTTGCTCATGTCAACTGGAAGACTGATTCGCGTTGGATAGTTATCTTTATCTTCAAAGCGATAGCAGGCCAATTGCTGATCTATCTTTGGATCCAGTCCTATGATCTTTGCGTGTTCTTTGAGTCTGAGCTCCTCAATGATGTCGAGTGTTTTGGCAAACATTGACAGGTTTTCGCCGTTAAGCACTTGTTGCAATGTCTCCAGTGACGGGCTCCTGAGGGCAGATCCAATAGCCTTTTCGGTCGTTTCTAAGAAATCGTCGTAATCTCTATTACCAATCTTGCAGTGACGGAAATACGCATTGTTGAAGTAGAGGTTGAGGTATTTTCGTAGCAAGTTTTTTCGGCGACTGACGGTTTCCGCTTCTTGGATCCCTCGTAGAAAGGAATCAAGGCTGTTAGAAGGAGCAAGCCTTTCGGTTTTGTGTGCCAGACAGACTTCATGCCAATCTTTCTGCAACGTTGGAGATGGCAATCTATCAAGCAATTGTTTCAAATCATCAATCAATTTAGGTTCGTTTATGGAGTAGGTTTCCCATGCTTGGTAGTGAAACACAATCTTTTTCAGATCAACATCATAGCTACTGAGCGAGTCCAAGACCTGGTCCTTCGACATCTTCCAAAGCTCGAGTATTAGCTTGCATTCTGACAGATCTGCAATTTTGCTACTTCGATCGTCTAGAAAATCACTGTACTGAGCTAAGGTAACTCGCCCACTGAATTCAGAATTTTTGGGAAGCTGTGAGTGTAAGAGGTTATGAATCCGAACGGTCTCATCGATTTCTACAGTGAAATCTATCTGGCTAACTGGAGCCAGGCTGGTAGCGTTTTGCAGCGCATTAAGCTCTTGATTAACTGTCCGCATTACTTTTTCGAACTCCTCCAACTTTTGCCCAAGATTCTCTAGCCTCCGGTCATTGTTCGCAACGGCCAGGATGTTAGGGATAGATCGTTGATGGGACGGAGCGTTCAAAATTTGGCAGCACCAAACGGAATCTTTGGCATCATCTCGTTCTAGCCGCACGATTACTGTGTTGATGTCGGATAAAGAGCAAACCTTTTCGCCTAAGAGTTCCTGTACAGCCTCGGCGGCACTCGCTTCTAATCTTTCATCAGATAGAAATCGCTCGACTTGGTGGACCTGTTGGAGTCGACCGATGTTCCGATCGATTGAGTATTCGTATGCTGCGATGCCTAGTTCAAGCAAAGATCTCTGCAGTTCTTGGTGGGTTTCAAGAGGATTTTGCGACACGATCATCTCGATACTCTATTCGTCTGTATAAAAGTACTAACTAACTATCTGTTCGAACGAAATTCTGTTTGGTTTCGATCGTCCATTTTGCTTTCAGCATTGGCTCAGTATGCGGCCCCACTCCGCCAGTTGGTGGATTGTCTTGTGCTGGAGCCATCACACTGATTGTTGCATTGCCGTTCGTTGCCGCCGTAGCGGCAGGCTCGCTCGAAGATATGAACACAAGTTCGCTCAGTTCCTTGATTTCGAATTGCGCGTCCCCAAGCATCCCTGGCACTTTGTCGTAAGGAGCTTTGGTGTAGAGGCGGCCTAAGATTTTGGAAGCGGCTTGGATAATGTCGCTCTTCGTTACTACCATCTTGCCGCCAATTGAGAAGACGGTTTGTCGAGAATCCAGGACAATTCTGCTATCCGCACCAACCTTAAACTCCCAGCCTCCTTCAGGTTCTAATACCAGTTCATCACCAGCGTATACAAGGAAGTTGGACATCTTGAACGCCCCCTAGCCTATTGCCTGCCAGTCAGCTTCACGACGCATCTGAGATTGAATGGCAGAGGAATTCTCTGATAGCGTTTTGGACCCGAAGGCACTGCTGAGTGCAACGCCGTAGTTTAGTTCAAATAAACTAAGAGTTGTCCAAAGAGCGATCCAATCGAGATCAGTCAAGGTAAAGGCTGCAAGCCATTCAATCGAGGACTCGTTCGCCTCAAAGGCCGGATTCGCAAACAATGGGTCGCTGGTCAGTACGGAGTTTTGGCGCTCGGACGCGAAGCTCAACAAATCATTGAGCGATGCAATTTGATCGTAGCTTTTCGACCGTACTTCCGCTGTGCTTCCAAATGACGGTGACGCTGCTCTTCGATAAAGTGCAGTCGAACGACGTACCGGGTTCCCCAATGTGATTGGGGAGAGTTGCGTCTGCAGTTCGCGAACTGAATCCGGCACACTCTCGTCAAACGAAGATGCGTTCTGATTGAAAACGCTCAATTCGAATAAAAGGGGCATCCGGGAGAACAAATCTCCAGTTTCGCTGGATGTGGGTATGCTGCCTAAAGAGCGAAAAAGAAACTCCTTGTCGCCGGCTGGCCGGTAGCTTCGTTGCAGCTCTATCTCACTATGGGGCGAAGTAGTCGGAGGTTGACCTAATAGTACGTCAAGCTTTTGCTGCGTTCGAATGCTCGCTGGTGAAATGCTTGGTTGACTGACGTTGACATCAGGAAGCTGTACTCCCAGCGATTGCGTGGTTTTCAGGCTACTACTTGGCGACTGAGGTGGTCGCGGGAAAGACACTTCCTCGAAAGCTCCCGCTTTCTTAGCCAGCTTTGAGAGTCCGTTCTCCCTTAGGTCATTTGCAAAACAGCCCGGCAATTCGCGATATCGAAATTCTAAACTCCACAGTGCGCGTGATCGTTGTGAATTCCGAAGACTGGCTTCATCGATCCGATACTGTCGTTTGACAGTCGCAATTTCCGAATGCTGATCGAATACCGCTAGGTTTCGATATGACTCTCGAGCTTTAAAGCCCTTCGATGGAAGCCGAAGAGATGCACTGTGACCCCCAAGTGCTCCGCTAATTGCCGATGCAAATGGCAATGTCTGATAACATTCTATATTGCCGTTTCGGGTAAACCGATGCAATGTACCTGCCAAAGTCTGCGACGACTCGAGGACTTCGTTGCTATTCATCGCTAGTTGCGATTGCGAGCTTCGGCCCGGAGCACCACTGATAACCGATTCGCCAACGATCAACTGGGAAGCATCATTCGCGGTGCGAGTGGAAGGACTAGTAAATCGCTCAATCGCATTGGTCGCCTTGCTAGCCTCTGTCTGTTTCCGGCCTCCCACTCTCGGCAAATTACTAGTGAGCCGCTGCTTGCTTTTGAAACGCTCAAAAAACTCATTCTTGCGTTCGCTCGAGGAATGCTGCACTAGCAAGTTAATTCCCAGTCGCGGCTGCGAGCCAAGGTCGCGACTAATTCCACATTCGCCGACAATCAACTGTGAACCATCATTCGATGTGGCAGCGGGACGCCTCCTGAATCGCCCAACCTCTTTGATAGTCGGCAAGGACTCAATTTGCTTCATTCTTGCCATTCTCGGCGACATGTTGGCGAGCTGAAGACGCTGCCTGACATTCAAGCTCGCAACAATGGCAGTGGGGCCTTTTGAATGTATCAAAGAGTCTTCCTGGCTACCAGGATCTAGCTTGTCCGACGATCGTCGCAATCCTATGGACGCATCGGCCTGGCTGCCGGGTATACAAATGCCACTTTGGCTTTGATTATCCCGAACGAAGTTGCCAATGTGCCTTACGATGGCTGAAGCGTTTTGATCTTCCCGCTCAAGAGGGCGTTGCTGTGTCTGATCAAAACGGTTTGACAAGAATACGTGAGCGGTTGTCGGCGAAGACTTTGAAATTTGCCTTTTCTGATCTGAAAACTCCTGACGAACTTTCCGTGGTGTGATTTCGCGACCATCGCTAAGCTCAAAGGTCGCGGATGAATTTGACTGTGTCGAATCATTGTCGCCGTAGGTAGGCCTCAGGTCGCTTGCGTTTGCACGGTTAGACTTCCGTTTGCTAAACGCTCTTCTTCGTCTCTTTTGGGCAGAACGAGTATAAACAACATCTTTTTCTGATGAGCTCGCGTTTATTTCAGCAGGCTCACGACTGACGAAATGGAGAAGACGTTCAGCCTGCGACAGCAGAAGATCTGCAGTCTTTACAGCTCGGGTACAACTTTCTGTAATTGCGGTTGGATAGTGAAGCCTAACGAAGTACCGGTAATGCATACAACGCGATGCAATCGGTGCCTCTACAACTGCATAGGGACGAGATATCCGTGCGGTATTGATCACTAACCTGGCGATTTGGGTGTACTTTGCTGTGGCAGCCTGCATGCTGCTATTCCCTTTTGCTTCCGGTCGGAGCAGAGGCCGGACCGGCGGAATGCCCAGACAGCAACTTCTGGTAGATAGAGTTCAGATACTCAATGTCTGGAAGGGGAAGCGATTCGACAATTTGCTGGCGATTATCGGCATCCAATTCAATGTTCCCCAGAGACTCGAGAATGCGGACAAGCATCAGAGTCTCGAGATACGCCGGATTCTGCACGTCGCCATAGATCTTCAGAACAACGGTAAGATCTTTCTGGGTAGGGATTCTTAGCCGTCCTTGTCGATGAATATTCCCTTCTTCGTCTTCGAAACCGAAGGGCAGTTCAAATTCAATACTTCTCGGACGATTCATTAATTGCCTTACTCTTTCATGTCGATTTTTGTTGCTTTAATTTCCATTTCGCCATTCGAGCTAAGGCCGACTTTCGATTCGGCCAACTGAAGCTGGGTTTCACCGGTCTTCAGGTTGATCTTCTTTTCTGCAAAGTCCAGCTGCACGAGGAAGTTGCCATCTTCGTGATTGATCTCCAGCTGTCCACCTTCTGTCAGATTGAAATCAACTGGCTTTCCATTCGCGACTGCAGCTAAGAGCGAGCTGCTCTTCGAATCCAGATCTTCTTGTGGTTCTGCGAGGATACTCCCAATGACGATCGGTGCGTCCGGGTTGCCTTGTTCGAAGCCAACTATGACCCACTCATCCATGTCATATTTTGAAATAATCCCTCGCCCCGTTTTTGCCGAGATGGCACGTAATCTGGCGTTGATGGGTTGCGATTCCGAATCCCAGCCAGCGAACTGGATCATTTGGACTCCGAGTTTTGGATCGTAGTCCCCTTTGATTTGTGCCGGCCACAAGTGCTTGGCCGGAAGCAAGTCCGGAATTGTGGCGAGCAAATTAGACTGTCGTCCCAAGGAGACGATTGTCCGCTGCGATGCCCCGACAAATTCGTGCCGAATCCGCGTCGCGATCGCACCGTCGGCCAGAGCTTTTCCATGAAGCCCAATTGCTGTGGGCGAACCAAGCATGAGATCTTCCGGCGGTTCGCCTGCCAGCACAAACATTCCTTGAACCCGCTCCCGCTGTGCACGTGACGAACTTGCGGAAGCCATCGGCTCAACATCCGACTCAGTTAACGCCAGGGCAGTCGGCATCTGTTGGTACTGATCTGGGCTCAAGACATGTGCGGGAGTGTCCGTGTCCGGCGCTACTTGTAAAGAATCGCCATTTTTTGCCTTTTCTGCGTCCGGGAAGAAGCTTGGAATTGTTGGGAATACATAACCTGGTGGAACCAAATCGTGGCCATCGTGAAGTTCTTTGGCAACTACTTCATATGGATGATTCGCGTTCGGAGTCGCATCAATCGTGCAGCTTACCTCGGCCCCGGGACCAGAACCCAACCAAAACTCTCCACGATAAGGCCATAAGTGAAAGCCTGACTGATATGCCAAGCGATAGAGGAAGGCAAAATCGGACTCCCAATATTGGACCAACTGAGTCGTTTCGCCCAACCTACCTGCCGGCGGCTCCGGCATTCTCACAGACATTTGCGTCGGTGCAATGATCTGCTCAGCGATCTCTTCGAAAGTAGCTTCTGCGAAGCTTCTTAAGCGATGACCTGTCTTGAGTGCAAAGCTATTGTCGTAGCCGTAGAGTTCACAGACCGTCCCACCGTGCACGGGATCATTGTTTAACCTTCGTCCCCAGACTTTACCCTTAAAAGCCGGCCCGGTTCCAAAGCTGATTTCAACTTCTTCACCGATACTCTCAGCAAAGTCAACGTATCGCTGCCCCATTGGATCGTCGAAAAAGATCTGAAATCGCGAAGGGGCGGAAACACATTCGTCCAAGCTCCAATACGCTACATCAATTCGTTCAACGAACGAACAGATCAATGTTGGTGCTGTTCTCCCTTGGCCTGGATTCAGACTGCGTTCATTCAAAATTAGCTCCGTTTGAAAAGTGCAACGAGCTGCAACGGAATCGCGGGACTGGGGCTCACAGTGCAATCATCGTTCGAATCTATCGAAGAAGGCGGCCATTTACTTTGGCAAGTAGCTGTGATGCCGTTTTGCAACGCTTGACAGCCCCCAGCTTGGAAACACTGCCGCTCTTAACGAGAGCATTAAGAGCGACAAAAGTATTCTCTAAAGAAAAAGTGGTTTTTCGGCCGACCTCATCCTCGGATGTCTCCGGCGAATTATTCTCTTCTGGGCCATCTTCGGTCTCGGATACTGAATTCTTGGAAGCGTCTTCTCTGAGTTCTTCCTCTACCGAAGCAATCGCGACTTCTACAGCTTCGGCTATGCTGTCGATTTCATCTTCGTTTTTGTGTACGCCTCTCTTCTTTCTTTCTAACCCAAACACTAGCTGACGTAGAAGTAGCAATAGAGTCCTACGCTCGACTAGCTCCGTTTCCGGCGAAGCTTGAAGCAAGAACCTCGTTTCGTACACTCCTAACTCGGCCTTCTGCATTGCAGAGGCTAGCTTCCTGATCCTCTCAATGATTTCCTTGTCGCTCGTACTTACTTCTATCACTGGTCGATCGCTCGCGTCTAGAGAACTGACTTGATATCAGCTAGTAGTGTCTCAAGTCGACTTTTCAGCTCACCGTACTGGTTTTCGAGCCTGAAATCGTCCAACTTCTCGAATGGATTCGGAGGTAGGCTCTCCGTAAACCCTTCTGCGAGCTTGAAGCTCCCAAAAGGCTTGGCATCAGTTAGGCTTATCGAATTGATGTACTCCCAAGTAGAACTTTCAATCGTTTTTGCCTCGGACTTAAGCTTCTCTGAAGCTCGACGTACTTCCTTGAAGAACTCATCAAAGCCTTTAGGGCGGAAGCCGTCTGTTTCGTTTTCCCAATAATTTATCTTCTTCCGGTCCCATCCCCTTGAAAGAAGTTGGGTCTTAATTGAATCGTAGTGAGTCTTCATCGACTGCTTTATTGCTTCGATTCCGTTCTCCAGTACCGTCTTCAGTTGTTCGCCTTCTTCCTTGAGTGCTTCAATAACGGCTTCAAGTTCATCAATCGCCTTTCCTTTACAATCGTCGCAACCTTTGGCGAAAACTAGTATCTGTTTATCAACTAGGGTGGCAAAGTCATTTGGCATCTGTTGCACGATGTGCAACGCCTCTTCAAGTTCCAATTGGCGCTCGGCAAAATCTGTCTTTGCGTTTCCGCAATTTTTTTGCAGTTCCTCAAACGCATCGCGGGATTCCTTTAAGCGTTTTTCGAAACTCTGGATTGCACTTGGGTCCTCGGGATTCTTCGTAACAGTCAGAGCTTCCTCTTTCAACGATTCGAGATTCTTGACTGCGTTGCTGCTTGAGGTTTCCAACTCGCTCAAAATTTCCTTCAGTTTTATAGGTATTTTTGTGATGCTATCTTTCTGGCTGTTAAAGCTTTTCTTCAGCCTTTCGTGGCCAGACTCGATACCTGTTTTGGCAGAATTCCATTTATTAGAGAGGCATGTCTCCAGCTCGCCGGGTAATTCTGTAAGTAACTTAATTCCTCCTTCAACAATGCTCTTTGCCTTTTTGAACTCCTGCTCAGCTTTCTCTACTTCCTGCTTCACTTCGTTCTGCAGGGCCTCTGCATCGCGCCTCACTTCTGCGATGCACTCTTCCGTATTTCGTTTTACGTCTTCAATCGCCTCTTTGGTTGCCTTCGCCGCACGTTGCAATCGAGCCGTCTTTTTGTCGGCATCCTGCTTAACCTGTTGGTACGTACTACTCGCGTTGGCGATGACTTGCGTCACGTTCCCCGTCAACGCTCGTGCGAGAGCCGCTGGTTGCGAGGCGACAGTTTTCAGCTGCTGCTTGTCGTGCATTTCCGTCAGGAACACGCCTACGTGCGCATAGGTCGGTACCCCGCCGGAAAAATGCGAGTACTCGACGAGGACATCGTCCACCACAACTGGGGAGCTGACGCTTCCCCAACTGAAAAGACAAGTGGGCGGAACACCACTCGAACCCTTGCGGCATAACTTTGCAATCTGCTCCACTCGAGGTCTTACATCGATAGACTCCGAGGTATCCTCTGGAACGAAAAGCATTTCAATTGCGAAGCGACCCGGTGAAGTGCCGGTGAAATCACTGCGTGCACCAGCACCTCTGGCAGAATGCGACCACGACGAGGTCTGCTGTTGCTGCATTCTCTGTGGAACTGCAGTCGCGCGGATCTCTTCGTTCGTTTCCAAGTTGATGAGTGTTGGTGCATCGTCTGACATGTTTCTCTTCTCTGTGTGTCGGAGCGGAATTGGCAATGAAATTGCGGTTCCGTTTCTCAGAGTTTAGCCGATAAACATATCTTCGGCGACGATGACAACCGACTCTGTCGCCACGCCATCAGCGCCTTCGATGCTCCGGTCGTTCATTTTGTACCTCTGTACCCAACCACCGGTCCAATTGTTCCTGCGGACTTCTTCCCCCGTGTAATCCACGTAGATCACAGATCCACTTAGCTTTTGCTTTGGACCTTCGTCCGCCCATTGCTGTAATCGTTTGTCGGCGTCGAACATCCGAGCAATCTTGAAGGCGGGAATAACTTTCCTGCCTGGTAGATATCGGGCTCTCTCGGTTTGAGAATCATAAATTGGTTCTGCTTCGGTACCATATTCGAGGTCGGGTGGGTCTCCGATCCAACCGCCGAGTCCATCCATTCCTTCGATCTCGACGAAATATTTCTCGCGGCTAATGGGATAGTCGTTTGCCATTGGTTCTACTCCAAAGTGATGCGTGCTTGTATCTAGATCGAGCGCAGATTTTTCGAATGCTGGTGACTTCCGAAAGCTGGACTTGCCTGGAGGCCACGATAGTCAGGGATAGATCGTGTTAGGAGGCCGCTTGAATGAACTGAGTCACATCCACGATGATGAATTCAGCGGGTCTTACCGGGGCGACTGCCACGCGAACGTTCAATCGTCCCAAGCGTCGATCGTCGTCGGTATTGTTCGTCTCATCGCAGATGATCTGAAACGCCTCGGCGGGCGAGCTTCCCTCGAGAGCTTCGTTGCGACGCAAGCCCTCGAGATATCCGTGGAGATTGCGAACGATTGACTTGCGAAGCCTATCTGTGTTGGGCTTAAAGACCGCCCATCGTGTTTGTTGCTTGATCGTCTTACGAATTTGCAGCAGCAGTCTTGCGACTGGGATGTAGCGGTAGTTCGGATCCGATGACAGAGTTCTCGCGCCCCATATCAATGGGTCTCCGCCCGGAAACCTGCGTAAGCAGTTGATCCCTTCGGCATTCAACTCACCATTCTCCGTATCGGTCATGTAATGAGTTAACCCAATGGCCCCTTTAACCACTTTCTCCTCGCCAGCAGCTGCGTAGTGCGCCCCATACATGCCATCTGTACCAGCGATTGCCCCTGCCATGAATGCAGAGGGTGGAACACGGATCTCCGTTCCATCCTTCGATTTGCCGACGACTAGCCAAGGCCAAAAGCAGGCTGTAGAGTGGCCATCGAATCCATCTGAACGAGTCGGTTTCTGCGATTCTTCACTCAACCCACGATCGAGCACAGCAAATGCGAACGACTCACCGGCGGCATCTATCCCATCACGACGCCCAGCGAACGCCTTCAGCTTGCTAGCCACCAGCGGGCTTGTCTGCCCAGGTGCCATTAACAGCCCGACATCAATGTCAGGCTGCGTGAGCGAACTAAGGACTTGATCATTAAGTGCGTTTTCAACTTCCTTGTGCTTGATATTGTAGATTGTTAGGACCTTCCCACCATTTAAGAAGAATCCATAAACGGACCACATCGTCGCCGCTACAGACCCCAAGGCCGACAGGATGCTAGGGTCGTCATCGTTGGAATCAATAGCGGGACTGTCATCTGCAACAAGTTCCTGGAGGTTCGTAGCTTCGTCTAACTTGCTTAGGTCGTAATAGGCGTTGAAGCCGAAGAGGAATTCCGCTTTTGACTTGGCATCACTCAGCTCGCTTTCCATGAAAGCGCTAATTGACGTATCCCGTTGCGACAACCAGCGACTATTTTTTAAGCTCGTATATAAGTTCTCAGTCTCAGCCGAGCCAATCCACGTTTCATCCTGGGCAACGACGTGGCGTACTTTGGACTGCTCAAACTCTTTGCGTAGCGAAGAAAGACGAAGGATGTTGCGAAGTAAATCCCGTTGTGGTTTGCTTGTCAGGGATTTGTCAGGCTCCTTGAAAAGACCCTCCAGGTTCTTGACTCTTGCAATTTCATCCCAAGCGGGAGTCGGTTCAGCACTTCCTAAATTAAGCTCTTCCTTCAGACCCTCGATTTCGGCTGCCTCGTCGCTACGCGATAATTTACTTCCCGCTTCTTCGATTGCAGCAAGAATTCCCCCGCCAGCGTTAGCTTCAGTGACTTCTTTTACAACGTGGTGATATTTTGCCTGTAGAGAAGAATCTTTGAATTTTTTGTCGACGATAACATCCGCGACACGCAAAGGTTCGCTCAGTTTCAAACTCAAGTCTCTCACATCCAGACAACGCTGTGCAGCGTCGCCCATCGGCTGCGACCAATCCGGTTTCTCGCTTGCAACTTTCTCTTTCAGTTTGCCCACGAGGTCGTCTAGTCCCGATACATCCGATATGCCGAACGATGGTCCCAGCTCTTCTGCGATTTCATCAACCGCGGCCTCATCAATCGCGGGTGGGGTTTTCCTTGCGATCGCTTTGACTTCAGGGGCTAGAAGTTTGAAAGCGGCATCCAACTGTTGATCTTCAATCTTCTTTTGACATGTCTTCAAGAACTTTAACGCTTCACTACGTATGTCCTTCAGGGCGTTTTGGCTAATTGCCGGCCCATCATTGCTCCACTCAAGACATTGTTTCAGCAAAACAGGGGCTAACATGGCAGTGCCGCCAAAGTGCTGTCCGAAGTCAGCGACGGAGCGAATTTTGACGGGCTGAGCCGTCCCCGACGCATCCACTGTCGATTGGGCAAACATCACACCGTTTGATATGGAAGCAGATTCGTAACTGCGCAACGAAGGCTTAATGTCGCGAACGTAGACTCCAGGAGCAAGTTTTTGGGTATCCATGGATGCATGACTCTCTGATTAAGGACTTACCTGTTTTCAATTGCATCCCAGCTTCACCTCATCACTCAAACGTCCTGCCCAAGCGTCACACCAGAGAGTTTCCGGCTGGTGTCACCGGTTCGATTACTTCGACATCAATTGTGTGTCAGAATGAACTTGGATTACTGGTTCGATTTGTTTACCTGACAACACCCGAATTTCCACACGTAGCTGTACGAGCCAGTAAGGGATGATCTGCGATGGATCGAGTCGCTGACTAAATACCTCCGCCAACAACTCCTTAAAACGTTCTGTGAGCAATGCACCATCGCTATCTTCTATTTCTGATTCAGGCTGGTTTCGGGAGAAGATGTTGGAAAACGAAGCGGCAAAACGTTGGGATAACGACTTCACTTTTTCATGGTCGACGAAGTAGGTATTTCTTGGTTGCATTTGCACAAGCTTGTCGAGTTCCAGTGACTGCACTCTGACTTCGACGACTTTCACGAATGCTGTTTCTTCATTTTCCGGATCGAAATCAAGCACTTTGAAGCCATTCGGAGTAGCCTGCTCGCCGAGCACCTTGCGATGCTCTGGGACTTCCAGATCGAAAGATTGGCAGCGATCCGTAATTCTCTCTGTCGCGGCATCAGGTAGGGAGTGCCCCTCGTGTATGCCTAGCCTAGCCTTCTCATTATCAATGAGTCGCTCAATTGCTTCCTGTTTGATACGCTCCCAGATCAACCGTCCATGCAGGTGTTCAGCCGTTAACTTGGGTACTTCTAGAGACCTAGAGTACCAAGCATAAGAGCCGTCCGAAGAGCCACAGTCAATCAAGTAATTGACTTTGAGGAACTCCTCAGACATCAACGCGAGCGACTTACCTGACGGTGTACCCGGCCTATCATTGCGTTCAATACTGACCACAGAAGTCGCCCCGTTGTGGCATAAGCACGAATGCAAAGCTTCCAAGACTCGTGGAACCATACTGCCGTTCATCCGTGCCTCTGTTCATAGAACTCTGGGATATGATACTTGCGGCAGATGTAGGCACTTGGTTGTTCAAGGTACGGAAATCTTGCTTTCTCATGTCTTGTGAAAAGCGAAGCAAAGTCAGGCAATAGGTAAAGTTCAACTACCGCGGCTAGGAACGAAGAATACTCCGACCAATGCTTGTGTTGCCAAATGGGCCACCAAAAAAACGTTCGAACTCGTCTCATACGAAACGACCTTTCCGAGCCAGGAACGCGAACCGGAAGAACGGTACCGGTACCACTAAGTGTTTTGACGCGAGGAGTTGGTATCCAGCCCTCGACGGTGTTGAGCAACGCCGAGAAAAACTTCTTGACGTTGTCCTTCTCAAACCGAGCATCCTCCTTCTTATCCTCTTCAGTTGAGGTAGTGCCCGTAAAGGCATTGCAAATCGTTGCCCAGTCCTTGGAATTACTTGCCAATTGGTATCCACCGAGAACAGCATGTGGCTTGAGCAACCCCAGGATACTCAACGCATAAACACGTCTAGAGTTATAAAACTTGTCGTGATCCTCTCTTTCTACGAGGCCCATACGAAGACAAGATTGGAGGATACCAATCTGATGTGCTGCCAAATCGTCATCAGGAAGCAAATGTATCAAGTCACTTTTTTGACTTATGACGTAACACCGCGAGTAGGATTCGGCAAACCCTCTAGTAGCCTGAACGTAGTTCGCTCTTGGAAACTCCCGATCACCAACCTTCCACCTTAAATCATACGCAAACTTAAGAAGCGATGACGACCAGTATTCGTGAAGTAATGCGGTGTCGGCCCGCTGAATCTGATTGGCTTCCTTCTTGGTGTTGCATTCGCCTTCATTGATACTTTGCTGGGGTGCTTGTTGCAGCAAAGTTATGATTCGTAGAGCCGCTCCCAACAACAATCTCGGTTTACAGTTGAAATCATCAACATGCTTCAAAATGGTGTGGACTTGTGAAAATACAGTTGTCATTCCCCACCTCCATCCGCGCTGTCCTCAGTCGATACGTCTGGCAGCTTGTAAAGGAAAGCGGTTCGCATATTTCTTGCGATTTCCAAGTGCGCTTCTTCCGTCTGTGTAGAATCTCTGACATCTGCGTAGTAGGCGTATGGAGGTCCGTTGCCAACATATGAGTTGGTAATCTCGCTTCCCTTAAAAGGCTTGGTGTCTGGAGGATCTTTGGCCAAGTTCGTTACTTGCAACTCTCCATCAAAAGGTTGGTCGGTGATGAAAACAATGAAACTTCGTTTAGTCGTTTTAATCGGACCAATTATTAATTGATTCTCCTTTCGTTCGAATCGGTCTACAAGCTGAAGCTCGGTGTCTTTGTCTTCAATTGTTACGGTGAATGTAGCACGCCCACGTCCTAGCATATGTCTTTTCGCTCTATCGATAACATCGATCACTTCATGGAGCTCGTTTCTTGGTTGTTCAACAACAACTGCCTTGCTTTCTTGTTTAGCAGCGTTGCCACCCTCTTTGGCAGCTTCGCCAACTTCCTCTTTGGTGTCGTCATCACTTTCTCCTGTGGTAGCCACCTCGCTTTCCTTCTCCTCAGGCAATATTTCACCCAAAATCAAGGACATTTCTTTTAGGCGATAAGCAAAAGCAACGGTGGCGTAGTCATTGCTTTCGATGGCTGCATCGATAAACCGCTTAAGCCGTGTCGCTTCAATGCGGATAGGGTACGAGTCTGGGTAAAGTCCTGACCAATCTTCACTCGTTTTTGCACTGTTAATCAACTCATCAAGGCCATTGCAACATGCTTGCAACTTTGCCTTGTTAGCTCCGCATTCTGCGAGCGGAAACTGCTCGATATGAAGCGGCAAGCCAGCGACGATGACTCGCTCTTCGATCTTTGCGATTTCAGATTTACTCTTGAGTTGTGCCGTGAATCGAGTTGCTTCACCTGGCTTCCTTCTCTCACATAGAATGACAAGCCATTCTCCCTCTTGCACATCGCGGTCTCTTGGATCAATGTCGAACGACAAGAATTTGCGCCCACGCAAAGTGATAGCGGACTTTCTTAGATCCAATCTGAGTTGGTCTTTTTTCGCTTCGTTGTATTCGTGCCTGATTCCAAACTCACCAACCTGAGAGCGAAGGCCCTGTTCAGAAAATTCTTTGCCATCCATAAGCGCAAAAACACAATGCTCAAGGAACTGCGATTCCTTGTTGAAGTGGCTAGCAGCAACCAAGAGTCCATCGTAGAAGACGGTTCCGACGAGGTCATTGTTCACCTTCAGCTTCAACGGGTTGGTATGCCCAGACAAAAGCCTGCTCCTAATGGAAATGAAAATCTACGGCCGATCTTGGATCGGTTAGCAAATGGAGGACACAGTTCATATTCGACTGAGAGGTTGCTCGGCAACATATTCGTTAGCCAGTGTTGTAGACGGCTTAAATACGATGTCCAGCATGCTGATTCGATCTCGCTGTCCATGTTGACTGGATTGATGAACCGAGAAGCATATCCTTTAATGGACACACGCAGTTTCCGGTCAAAACGTTGTCCAATCAAAGTGTTTTTGCCTAAGGTATGCTCATCAAGTTTCCAAGCACTGCGGTTTGTATTTACCGATACTTCACGTACTTCCACGTCACGCGGCAAGTACAGAGTCCCTTGGTACTGCAGTGGAAGACGTTTGATCAAACCCTCGAGTCCCCGACGTGTTTTCAATAGATCCACGTGTGGCAAGCTAATTGCGTAACTGATCCAATCTTGATCGGGTTTGGGTACGTCGAGCGTTTGGTGCTCATCTAATTCGCCGCCGAGATACGGAGCTTCGGTGTGCGGGTACTCATAGATTCCGAGTGCCCAGTGAAATAGATTTTGCCGGAGGTCGTAGGACTGGCGAGCACGACGACGCTGCCGTGCACGCTCCTCTGAATCTTTCGTCGAATCCACTGATTCGCAATTCAAATGCTGCTCGGCACTTATCTGCTGTACCCGTACAAGCCAATCAACCAGTTTCCCAGAAAGCAGCTGGAGGAACTTGCTCTGTGATGACGCGACATCATGCGGATCCAAATCCGCTTCATTTTGCCTTCGAAAAGGTAGCGATTTAGACATCAGATCGGCCACTGCACGAATCATCTGCGATTCAGATTCATGCCCAATTGGCTCAGTCTTCAGCTGAGAAGCACTGGACCGCAGCGTCGCCAAAACATTTTCGGCAGTCCAATCCGCATATTCCGAAGACGACAACTGTTCGTTGTGGTTCGTTTTAGACATGGCTTCCCTCTTGATTCGGGAAACGAATGTCTTCAATACGCTCAATGAAAGGCACGACCCAGCGTTGTCGATACGGATATTCGGGTTCTGTTTCGTCAACTCGCTCATTAGGTATGAAATGGATTGATTCCGTTTCTTCCCATCCAGCAAAACGCGTCTCAGAAACGAGAGTACGCTGAACCTCGGTCGAGACGAGGAAATCGCGAATGTTGTCCGTCATACTGCGCAAACGGAAGACTGGCGAACGAAAACGCTCGAGCAAGAAATCCCAGAATGGATTCGGCTTTGACCAGGGCTTATGTTTGGCTGGCCGCTGATGTTCGAGCGTCAATTGGTTCAACAACTGCTTTCTTAGTTGGACAAATGCTTCATTCGTCGTTTCTTCTGGTACGACGACCAACTCAAGCCGCCCGGGGACCAACACCGGAGCCATCGCTTGAAAATGCGATCCGATTGGCCGAATCCACTCCAGGCTCGTCTCGGCAATTTCCTCAAATACACTCGCCAGCGTTGCTGCCTGTCGCGGCTTGCCATAGCAATAGAAGGCAATCTGCGTCCCCAGTGTCCAAGCTTCCTGGTCAGCAACAAAAACGTAACCTTCGCGGGCATGTGCCTTCGCGATTCGCCCAGATGGGTCGAGGCTTCTTACTGCGGCTTCCCAATCACGGGCGGAATGTGGAACGCCACGATGCCGCAATGCTTTGGGGCCGCGGCTAAAGTACTCCAAATCCGACTCAGCGTCGCGCCCACCGCTGGCTAGTGTTAACGCTTCGATCGTCCCCAATGACTTACTGGTCCACTCGCTAGTGCATCCCTTGTCCTTCGGATGGTAGCAGTTTGCGGCGGAACCGTTGCTTTTCCAATTTGGATTGGGAAAGAGAGCCGAATGATCGGGTGACTCGACAACTTCCTCGCCTGGGCGGAGAGTTTCACGATTCAGGCAGGGAATTACGTCCAGGTGGATTTCGAAGCGCCTCCACAGGTCTTCGAACATCTGCTCGGTGACCAGAGTCGGCTCCGCCTGCCACGAAAGATGTGTGGGCTTCGCTATGCCACCAGTTGGTTGTGCCACCAAAAACTGATCTACTGACGCGGACTCGCTTACCAACCACGAAACTGGGACAATTTGTTTGTTAAATGCATGCTCTAGACCTGAATCTACTGAGAGCGTCACATACTTATCTGCGTCCAGCGTCAAACCAATTTGCAAACATGCCGCGGCCTGATCGATATCGATCGAGGAGTTTGCCTCGATAAATCTCTTGAGCTCCCTATCCTGTTCCTGTGGGGCAATCTCGTTATTCTTCAGAACGTCGTCCTTCGCACGACGACGAACGTAAATTAAGAGGCGACTTCCCGTATTGAGAGTTGTGGTTCCCGTATCGTCAGTTGTAGTTTCCCAAGCGATGGGCCAACTCACCACCATTGCTTTTTGATTGACATGTTGCGTTGCATCGAACTTTCCTAGCTTCAGCAAGTTCGCATCCCAAACAGGCAAGAAGCTAGACTCAGATTTGGGATTGTCTTTCGACTTCTTGACGATGCGATCGGATGTCGTGACAACCTTCGGCGCATCCTCGCATTTCAAAATCACCAGCGAAGGTTGTGCTTTCTTCCGCGTATGTCCGCTAATCTGCAGCAGCTGATCGAGCAAGTCGTCGAACTGACGAGACATATGAACAGCGAGCGAGGCATTCGCAGATGCAACAAGCTCCAGCAGTATCCTTCCCGGATCCGCGGCTACTGCTCCATTTGATTGTGACTCGACCAAACCCTGAGAAATGGCGTTTAATTCTAACGTTTCATAAATCTTGTTTGGATCGGTCACCTCACCAAAGCTGCGATAAGTCTCTAACCAACCTGCGAGAGCGTGGAACAGATCTACATCGTCCAAGGCAGGTGCAGCGTTCGACTTGTCCGGCACAAACCCATTCCATGAGGTTCCTGCTGAACCCTTACCACTTGGCCAGCGGTGCTGCGCTGCTTGCTCAAGTGCTTCGCGAATTCGCTCTATGAGATTGGGGTTTGCCATGCGGATCCACTAGACAACGACTAGCTTGGAATCACTTAAATGAAGAACTGTGTGATGTACGGACGGCTCGCCTGTTGCAGAAGCTGCAAGTTGCCAATTCACACGTACAGCCATACCCCAGGGTTGCCCCAAAGAGTTCGTCCCGTCCCTCAATTCAAGCACTTCAACACCGTTGACCAAAGCTCTGGGCTCCCACTGTGCAATAGATTGTTCGACGAAGAATGCGGCTTGACGCTTAAGTGCTGTGGTCAGGGGGCGAAAAACAAGTTCGTGAATTCGACATCCGAATTCTTTTGTAAGCGGTAGAGTACCGGGCCGGGTCGTCAAAATTAGTCGGATCGACTGGCTAACACTCTCTTCAAGGCTGGAGCAACGCTCGAATCCCCGAATACCCACACTTAGAGGCGATCTAATTCCGAATTGTTCGGTGTTCACAGCCGGGGTCTCGGGGGGCCTGAGGGGAGATGGGCAATCTAGGAAGGCGGAAATTAGCACACCTAGAAGCCGAAATCAAGCATCCTGATCAGTGCAGCTGGAATATTCCATTCTGGCCCGGTCGGCACGTCAGAGCGCTATTTTTTCAGGATTCGAATTAGCAGGTAGGTCTTGCTGACCTCATCTTTTCCGTTCATGACTGCGGCCTTGACGGCGAAATTGTCCACGCTGAATTCCACCGCCGCTGCCGTCAACTCGAGTGCTTTGTCAAGCTTTCCCGATGCGCTAAGCACTGCGCCCAAGCTTTGGCCAACCTGGAGAACTTTTGCCAGACGTTTCGCTTCACCCTTCGTTAGTATTCCGTCTTTGGCCTCGATTTCCGCTAGCTTCTTGATGATGTCCAAAGAGAGGCTAATTGTGTTGATCGCAGCTGACTCAATACACACTGGGCATGCTGCTTGTCCGCCCGGTACTACGCAAATGGTGCAAGTAACCGCTGTGGTTCCGATTCCTGCTGCGTTCGCGGCAAGCCAATCCGGTAACGCGGCCCGAGCTGCTTTCTCGATTCGATCTGCAGTGGCACCCTTCCAAAAACGTTTAAGCACTTCTGCATCAAGGGGTTCTGATGAATTGATCTGCTTGGACCTATTCAAAATGTCGAGTTTGGCAGAGCCTTCACGAGGCAATGCAGCGATCGCGAAAGCCAAAGGCTTTTTCTTGCCGTTGTAAAGTCGCACTGCATAGAGACCTGGTGCCTTTATGCGACCTAGGTCAATCGTCTTGCTTCCGCTAACCTGAATCTCTGAGCTCATCCCTGCGATATCGTTCTCTATTCCGATGCGGCCTTGACCCTTGAGTGTCATGGTGACCTGATCTCCGACGGAGACTAGCTGCTGGTCGATCTTTGCATCAATGACTTGAGCGTGGCTCTTGCCCAGCGCAGCAAACGTAACTATTGAAAGACTCAGAACAGCGATTCGGTTCATCGTACTACCTAAATTTTTTGAATTGAATTGAACACGCTTAAGCGCGGGGAGGTGGATGAATTGTGTGGTTCGAACCTATCTTCATGCCGACTTCCCCCAGACCGGAGAGGATACAGGTTGAGTGGTGTGGCTGGCTAACCCCTCGGTAGAATTGAGCAATCGATTTCGGTTCAGCCGGTATGCGGACGACCGCAACATTTACGTTAAGAGTCGCCGAGCTGGCGAGCGAGTACTATCGAGCGTGACGAACTGGTTAGACAAGAAACTTCGGCTTAAGGTCAACCAGTCCAAGAGTACCATGGACAGTCCCTCGAACCGCAAGTTCCTCGGGTTCACGTTCACGACGCAGCGTAAGATCGCGATCGCTCCGCAGTCGAAGGCGAAATTCAAGAAACGCGTTCGCGAAATCACGCGGCGCAATCGCGGCTCGTCCTTGCAGAGTGTGATCAGCGAACTTCGTAGCTATTTATTGGGCTGGAGGGGCTACTTCGGCTTCTGCCAGACCCATTCGGTTCTGCGAGATCTGGATAGTTGGTTGCACCGCCGCCTCCGATGTTATGCCTGGAAGCAGTGGAAAACCGGTCGTCGCCGGTTTAAAGAGTTACGGCAGTTGGGAGTCAGCAAGGACCTTGCCGCCCAGACTGCTGGGAGCCGCAAAGGCTACTGGCATAACAGCCGCTCTCCAGCCCTGAACTTCGCCGTCCCTGGCAAGGTGTTGGCAGAGCTGGGTGTCCCGCTGCTTCTGGAACAACCCGAAACCAACGTTTAACCAGCCGAACCGCCGTGGTACGGACCCGTATGCCCGGTGGTGTGGGAGGAGAGGAGCCGCGAGGCTCCTCCCTATCCCGATCGTTTTGTTCATTGTCTTTGGGCTTTAGGCGATAACACAGCAAGTACGAATGATTACTTGCTTGAGCAGCTACACGCTTTTAGGCGTTTTGTAGACTCATCGATCTGGTATGCCTCACCGGTCAAAGGGCACCTAGGCACACCGTGGGGGAAGTAGTCAGCGTCGTTCAGTTTTGCTGTGTCAATAAGTCTCTCACCTGAATTGGCGTAGTAACGCTCAAGCGCCCGGTTGACTTCGGCTACGTGCTGGCCGCACATTTCTTTCTTGGCCGCTACTCCTGAGATGGATATCCGCGGAAGAGCGACCGCTGCGACGACACCAATAATGGTTACGACCGCCAGCATTTCGAGCAGCGTGATGCCGCATCTGATATGAGGTTTGCGCGTGTTCATTGTGCTTGTTCTGCCCACTCAAGTACGCGAAGCGAGCCAGCATTCTCCATGAATTCGTAGGCTCCCATCTCGAATTGCCGAAAACTCGGGCGGGCGTTCCCTTCGATATCCGTTGACGCAATCGCCGACAGATCCTGACCGGAATTGATAGCCGGGGATCCGGCGGCTAGATGAAGATCGCCCTGCGTGGCGTTGACAAAAATCGGTTGCTTCTCAATTTCGTGCAACGACTGCGTTGCGTTGTAATACGACAGTCGGTCGCCGTTAATCAGGTTGTAATCGTGAGTTGCCGTTAGCGACTGGCTACGCTGGTACAAACCGTACTGACGAGAATCCACTATCGTGTTGCGCAGTTCAAGAGTTCCACCGTGGTGATAGATTCCCCTGCCCTGAATGTTACCAAACGTGGACTGTAAAATCCGGTTTTCACCCCCATAGCAGTACGCCCCATAGAAGCCACCGCTGACGGCACAATTGATGAGTTCTCCCTTTTCGGCAGCGAGGTATACGCCCTGCCTGGAGTTCAACTTCGCACGCACTAGTTTCACGCTACCTCGACGCCAGCTACCTGCCCAGTTCCCAGAGCCTTTGACGTCAAGACCGACATGCAGGCTGTTGCAATTGTCGCTGTATATGCCAGAAGTTTTCGAATTGAGTAGAGTGATATTGTTGGACTCGATATCCATGTCGCGGCTGTAAAGTCCATAGGTCCCAGCGTCAACTTCAGTGTCGCGAATATGAGCCTTGGCAACTATGTTGCGGCGCCCCCGTACATAGACACCCATTGTCCGTGGCTGCATTCGACAGTTTTCGATCTCTAGAGTAGCTTTCTCGATGGGTGTAAAGAAAATTGAATAATTGGAGTTTGTAAACTGGGAGTTCAGGATTTTGCTGTTCTTACCATACAGCAGTACGCCATAGGTCTTTGCTCCGATGTTGCAGCTATCGACGGTCGCACCGCCGTAATAGGCATATAGGCCATAGCTATTTGTTTCGTCGATATCGGTTCCGTTGAGCTCTATCTCGCCGCGAATCGATGTGCATGCGATAAGGTTGTTTTTGAATGAAATTCGCGAGTCCTTGGTGATTTGAGTGTTTTCGTATTCCGTCCTCAACGCATATCTACAATTTTGAAATGATAGTCCTTGTACGTGCTCGGGCGTCACGGGGAATCGCACCGTTCGCACGCCGATTGATGGACCATCTATCAAACAGTCACGTAAATTGAACTCGACGGGTGCAGCTCTGTTGTACAGGTACATTCCGTACTGTGATCCGCGAAGCTCAAGTCCACTGGCGTCAAAACGATCGGTGTAATAACACATCACGTCTCGTGCATTATCCAAGGAGACATCCCTGAGAATTACCTCTTTGTTCGCCTCAAAATACAGACCAGAGTGTTCAAAGTCTTTCGCGGAGCAATTGTTGACAACGATACGATCGAGGCGACGAGCGACCACCATTTGGTAGCCGGAAATGCAGTGAACGTTGTCAATCGACAAGGTTCCATACTGGGCGGAAAAGCCTAGCCTGGCCTGAAGTTTGATCCCGTTTGCGTTTAGATTTGTCTGAGTCGATACAATGCCATAGTTTGCGTCGGTGATAGTGATGTTATCGCCTTCACCGAGACTCAAACTACCATTTCTGACATTGAGTGCGTGTTGTGTCTGGTGGGAAAGCGCAACACTTCTCATTGCACCCCGACCGTTATTGTCAAGGAGATCCAGCCGAATACCGAAATCGCCGCCACGTATTTCAATTCCGCGGATCGTCGCGTCGCCTGTTGCAAGCTGTAAACCTGTAGCACCAGCTTCGCTCAGCAGACTTGTGGTGACGTTTTCAACCGAGGTCCGTTTTCCACTGGTATGCACGATTGCTCGATGGCAACTTGTGAATTGGCTGTTTCCGACGTCGAGCGTACCGACATTGGCGACGATGCCTGTGCGGTTCGATGTTGAGACAATATTGCTTAGTTTTGCAGATTTGTCTGCGGATCGCTGGTCAATCAAGACCGCCGTTTGGTTGTCGCGAAATTCACAACCGCGAAAATCTAGTTCGATATCAGTCGACTTGGAGCCTACTCGAAATCCTGTATTGTTCTCGCCGAGTTCTATGCCGCTAGCTCGCAGTCCTTTGGGGCCGTCGAGTGTGATACCGTAGTAAAACTCGTTTGCCACGCAGTTGCTTAGGCTCGGTTGCGCTTCGCCCAAAACCAATAGACCACTACCAACCTTGCCTGTGCCTCCGGTCAATGTGACATTTCGTGCATCGATTCTTTCCGCCTCGAGCCGGATGCCATCAGTGAATCCCTTCACGGAGACACCACTCAGGGTAATCCACTGCGTGTCACTACAGATTACTCCTCCGTTCTGGCTGCCTTCGATGTTGCATTCGAGCAGGAGACAGTTGACAACACCAGCATTCGTCACCGCCCAAGTAGATGAGTTGTCTTGCGGCTGGACGATATTGGTCCTCAACAGTCGGACGTTGTCAATTGTTCTGTTGGATATTGGGCGGTGGCAGTTAGCAAACGTGCTCTGGTTCACGTAGCTTGTTGTGCAATTTGATACGTCAGCCGCGTAGTGGCAGTTCTTGAAGTTGTTTCGGTATCCGTAGTAATACCCGCATCTGGATGCGACGACGCCAGACCACAGATCGTCAAATTCGCACTCACGGGCGTACACATAGGATGTCAGACTACTGGCTTCAATTCCGCGGCCCTGACCTCCCGCGATTGCTGATTGGAAGGCGATCGATGCGACATATAGAGATCGGGCATTCCTGATGGAAAGCGCATAGCGATTGTTATTGCTTTTGAAGACGACTTTTCCAGCATCGCCGGTTCGGGTACCGTCTTTATCGCCAATAATGATGATACGCGAGCCTGGCATGGATCGCGTTACGTCAACTAGGTATTCACCAGCGCCCACGATGATGTAGGGCGTACTACTGGCCTGGAGTGCTCGGTCGATCGTGGCAAATGCTTGACTCGCCGATGTACCGGAGTTGTCGTCGTCACCACTTGTCCTGACATAGAATGTCTGGGCACTGCCGTTTGTTATCAGTACGGAGATGACAAGAGCTACTGAAAGGAAAGCTGATCGCCTAATAGATTCGGATCTCATGTGGGATTCTCTTGTAGTGTGTCCGGGAACTTATACAGGGCAATTAAACAGCTGTTAGCTTGCATTCGATTTCATGCGAAATCAGATTACACCGCGCCGCGAGCACGCAGCCGTGCGAAACCTGAGTTATGGAAAATCGTTTGCAGGCAGATCTAGATCGGGCATGTCAATGTCAGGGAGCTCAATCTCAGGGATCTCAATTTCCGGTAACTCGATCTCGGGCAGCTTTATCTCGGGAAGATCTAGATCCGGAAGTTCAGCACTTGGCAGACGATCAATCGAGCGTGCGTTCTGCTGCTGCCGATAAGTATTGTTATTGGTGCGAGAGAAAGGATTCGCCGCCGATGATTGCCGTTGGCCACTAGGCCGATACGGTACCTGGGCGTTTGTAGAGGCTTGTTGTACGAGTGCTAGAGACCAGCGTTCGCGGCCTTGTTGAAGTCGAACTGTGCGATCATCAATCGATAGCAATTCAATGCCACCATACTTTTCGCCTGCCGACAGATAGGCCAGTTCGCCTTCGATCTTCAAGATAGCCTTGGTTTCAGATTCTTCACCTGTCAGTGTAACGACGCCAAGGAATTTGACGTTCGCTCTTCCCTGCGGTGCCTCTGCTGTATTGCTTTGCACCTCCGTCGTATTGGGTGGCATAAAGAATAGATCGTCTTTGTTAAGCGGAGTCACCCAGTGTTCCGGAAGGGTTTCGGCGCTGACGAAACGCGAGACTTTGGTTTCAGATTGAGTGCTTGAGCGTTCGGAAGTGATAGCCGCAGCATTTTCAGAAACATGATTTGCCGTTTGAGAGACAGGCGTTTCTGTCGGTTTACCACATCCAATCAACGTTAACGCAACCAGTAGCGGCATGATTTGCAAACGATAGTTCAGCCTGCAGGTAAATGCAGGTTTAGTCACTTGGCTGGGCATGGAATGTCTCGTGTTAGGGAAACAAGGTTCTCACATCGGTGGCTAATTCACTTGTAAACCTAGGTCGAACGACAGCCGGAAGTGGGTTCTGGTCCTACACTTGTAGAGGGGCAAAAGAGTAATTCAATCCAGTAGTGACGATTCTTCCGGTTGTTTTGAAACCGGTTTGACGATTCACGAAACGCGTACTACGTTTCCGGGTCAGACTTGCATAGCCCGAGCAGCTGATCTCGTTTCTGTATCCTTGGATCACCGTGAGCTGCCGACTATGAGCAAACATCGTGTCTTCATTTTCATGTCAGAGCCCGTTGTTGGTGAATTGACTGAGTTTCGTTTGCGACTGTTGGATTTAGAGCCAATTGTCCTCAGCAGCAATGAAGAACTGGAATCTGAGTTAGAGAACGGTCTGCCAAGCCTCTTCATGCTAGATCTTGATCTGGCTGAAACCGATACGACGCAGCTTATTGAGAAGCTGGCAAGTGACGAAATTACGTCGCGAATTCCCATACTGTGCGTGTCACGTGAGGGAGACATGGGTGAGGCTGAACGCGCCTATCAAGCCGGCGCACGAGATTTCTTGGTCATTCCTTACGATCCACTCGTTCTTGAGCGAAAGGTGTTGCGCACTTTGGAGAGCTTGGGAGCTCCCGTTAGTGAGCAGCAAGGGATATCTCTTTAACCAACCGCACTGGATTGGCAGGTCTCGCTTTTGCAGGACCGATTCGAACAACTCCATAAAGTGAACAGCAATGGCTAAACGGCTCGGCGACATCATCATCGAACGCGGTTGGCTCACTCAAGATCAGCTCGAGCAGGCTTTCGAGGAGCACAAAAAGGTAGGAATGCAGCTTGGCAGCTACCTGTTACACCGCAGCCTACTGGATCGTGATCAACTCGGTGCAGCCCTATCGGAACAGTATGAAACGCCGTTTGAAACACTGTCTGCAGATAAAGTGCACCCACAGCTCGCGAGGCTTCTGCCCGAATCATTTGCCCGACGCAGAAAGATAGTTCCGATCACCGTCAGCGGAACCTCGCTCTATCTTGGTATGGTCTGGCCAGGGGATATGGAAGCGATCAGTGAAACGGAATTGATGACTGGCTATGAGGTCGAAGCCGCAATTTGTTTATCCGATGAAGTAGACGAAATCCTTGACATCGCTTTCGACAATCGAACTACCGCGCGACAGACTGCGATCGATATTCGGTATGAGGAAATGCGTAACAGCAGCGATGCTGAACTTGTTGACGAGGAACAGGAGGTCGATTCAGACGCACCGGTTGTTCGATTAGTTCAGTCAATATTGATGGGGGCGGTACATGCCGGAGCGAGCGATATTCACCTCGAACCGCATCATCCACAAATGCGAATTCGGTATCGCGTCGATGGACAAATGCAGCAAGTGATGACGGTGCCAAGTCACTCGGAGTCGGCTGTAATTGGTCGTATCAAAGTGCTGGCAGACCTAGATACGGCTGAAACAAGGCGTCCACAAGATGGGAACCTAACCATTGAAGAGGGCAGCACGCGAGCCAGCTTCCGGGTGAGTGTGATACCTTGTGTCCGCGGTGAAAAGATAGTGATGCGGGTTCTGGATGAGTCTAGCAAGACCTTCAGTTTCGATGCACTTGGAATGCCGACAGGCCAAGTGGAACGCATGCGAACGTTGCTCGATCGACCGCATGGGATGATCGTGATGACCGGGCCAACTGGCTCGGGTAAGACAACAACGATGTACTCGATGCTGTGTAGTATTGATTCATCGGACCGCAACATTTCAACGATTGAGGATCCTGTCGAGTTTCGACTGCCTGGTATCAACCAAGTTCAAGCCAACAACGAATTTGGCATGGGATTCGCAAACGGGTTGAAGTACCTGATGCGACAGGATCCTGACGTGATTTTGGTTGGTGAAATCCGGGATCATGAAACGGCGACAACCAGCGTTCAGGCTGCACTTACCGGACACTTGTTAATCAGCACGCTCCACACCAACGATGCTGTGGGCACCATCGCTCGATTAGCCGACCTTGGTTTGGACAACTTCAAGATTGCCGGTGCGCTGGTCGCAGCGGTGGCTCAACGCCTATTGCGGAAGCTCTGCCCACACTGCCGCAAGCCTTGCGAACTTAATCAAAAGCTGGTTGAGTTGATGTTTGAAGGCCGCGAGATCCCGGCTGAAGTGGATCAAACTGCAACGTACTACGCCGCTGGCGGATGTGATCGGTGCGGAGGAACGGGCTATTCGGGACGTTTGCCAATCTACGAAATTATGGCAGTCACGCCGACCGTCGAGAAGGCGATCGAAGCCGGTTTGCCAGCTTCAAAAATTCGTGAATTGTGCGTGTCGGAAGGCATGGTCGAGCTGGCTGTTGGTGGCCTCGAGCAGGCTAAGGCAGGATTGACCAGTGTGGAAGAAGTCTACTTCAAACTGACTGGTTGATTTAGGCAGGTTGCCTGTGGACTGACGTCAACCGCTAACCAATCAATCACTGAAAATCAATTGAATGAACCCGAGGGAAACGGATGCAGGATCGGCGTGATCCTGTAGCTGCGTCGCGAATACGAGAATGCAACTGATGAGATCTGCTGAAGCTACACAAGAAACAGGACCAGGCATCATTGCCAAACTTCAAAGCATCAAAATCAGCGGCGGAGGTGGCGAGAAAGTCAAGAAGAAGGACTTGGTTAGAATCCTGGCCAATATCAGTACGCTCATAAGCAATGGCGTGTCAATATCACATGCCCTTGAGACGGTTTACGCCGATCCGGCCTACAAAAAATACAAAGCGATGCTGCGAAAGATTGCTGAAACCGTTAAGGGAGGCGGCAAACTTTCCGCGGCCCTGAAGCAGTTTCCCACTGTGTTTCCGGCATTGTTGGTTCATCAGGTGCAAGTTGGCGAAAAAGCTGGCACTATTCAGGTTACGCTCGGCAGAATTGTTGAGCAGCTTGAGGACTCTTCAAAGATGAAGTCATTTATCATCAAGAAATTGACTTACCCCTGCCTGCTCGTGATCGCAGGAATTGGTTCGGTGACTTTCATGATGATGTGCGTGATTCCAACATTTCAAAAGATGTACGAAGAATCCGGAGCCACCTTGCCGTGGATTACCGAGGTGTTGATAAGCGTTTCTGCATTTGTACAGGAATACGGTGTCGCAACGGGCGTGGCATTAGCAGTTTCAGTTTGCGCCGTGGTGGCAGCAATGAAGAACCCAGTTTCCCGGTTGTGGATTGATTGCAACATCCTCAAGGTCCCAATGCTCGGTAAGTGGTTGCGGGATCTAGCCATTCTGCAGTTCGCTGAAACGCTGGGGAACCTTTTGGATTCAGGATTTACACTTGTCGACGCGCTGCCTGCGGCGTCGCGGAGTGTCTCGAATCGGTACATGCAAATGCGATTGCTTGGATTGCATATCGCGC
>DNPC01000206.1 GCA_003501565.1 Planctomycetaceae bacterium
GCTCTACGCTCAGCTGCGCGGCCCAGCCGAAAACATGACAGTACTCGCTACCGCCTTCAGCAGTAAAGAAGTTAGCGGGCCCAACGGTACCGACCAACACGAACCGATGCTGATGACTATCGACTACGGCAAGGGCCGCGTCTTCCACACGACGCTCGGCCACGACGCTAAAGCGATGAGCGGTGTAGGATTCCAAGTAACGCTACAGCGCGGTACCGAATGGGCCGCCACCGGCAAAGTTTCCCAGCCTTCCATTACTGCAGCCATCCTTAGCAAGGACTCCCCGTCTATGCGCAATCCGCTTGAGCTGAAGCCGCTAGCCGGTCACGACAAAGCAGACTTTGGCAAAGCCCCCGACCCCAGCTCAGACGGCTGGGTAGCGATTTTCAATGGGAAAGACCTTGACGGCTGGAGTCAGAACAACGGTACCGCTAAGTACACGATCGAAGAGGGCGCCGTGGTAGGTCGCACCGCCGTCGGAAGTCCCAATTCCTTCATGTGCTCCGATCGCAACTACGGCGACTTCGAACTGACTTTCGAAGTAAAGGTCGATATCGGCTTAAACTCCGGCGTACAAATTCGCTCAAAGAGCCTAGAGGACTACAAGAACGGTCGCGTGCACGGCCCGCAGGTCGAAATCGAAACAGGCCCTGCCGAAGCTGGCTATGTCTACGGCGAAGCCACCGGACGAGGCTGGCTAAGTCCGCAACAACCCAAGACAGATGCAATGGACAACGAGGGTTGGAACCGCTACTTGATCCGAGCTGTCGGACCAAGGATCCAAACATGGATCAACGGTCAGCAGATCGAAGATATTGTCGATTTCGACAGTTACCAAGAGGGCTTTATCGGTCTACAAGTCCACAGTATCCCCAAGAACAAAGGCCCGTTTGAAGTCCGCTGGCGCGACATCAAAATCCGCGAGATCAAATAGCCAACCAATCTCAACAGCACCTTGAGATCTGGGGCTCAACAAAAACACCCCCAAGAGCGAATGCTCCCGGGGGTGTTTGATTTTGATAGGCAAAGCAGCTTGCGGCACTTGGCCGCAATTTAACCTAGGCTTCGACTTCTTCGCTGCTAGTGACTTCGGCTGCAGCTTCAGTGGCAGCTTCAGTGGCAGCACCTTCGGCATCTTTGCAGCAAGCACCTTCTTCTGAGCAGCTTTCGCCAGTCTTCTGGCAGCAAGCTTCGCCCTTCTCGCAGGTATCGCCTTCAGCACATGCCGCTGTAGACTCGCTGCAAGATCCTTCTTCGCTGCAACAACCCGACTTCTCTTCCGAGCAGCAGGCTGCTTCGGAGCTGCAGCAAGCACTTGCTTCTTCTGCGGCGCAGCTGCCACAGCATCCGCCTTCCATCGAGACAGCTTCAGTCACAGCGCTGTCAGCAGCAGCGTCGGTGCCTGATTGCTGCTGATAAACGAAGGCTCCAATACCCAGAGCACAGACTGCTGCCAAACCGGTAATCAACTTAGTCATCATGGTATTTGTCTTTCAAAATTTAGTTAGAAACAAACTTCAATTCAGGAAACGCTGAGCACCCATTGCTCAGCCGTGTAGTTTTGTCGCAACGGATCAATTCAGCCATATGCCTAGCTGTGCCTGACGACGACCACTCGAGGCGACTGATCCGAAACTCTGCGCCAGCACGCCCGCTTTCAAGTCCGCCCGATGATAATCCTCAAGCGGCAGAAAAACCGATTCAGAAATGTCCAACGGCAATTGTCTTGCTAAAACCGCCGGAGTCGCCACGACCGCTTGACTCTCGCAGCCGTCACAGCAGTGAGCGGAAGCTGTCTCGCGTGCCGCCAATGGATCCGAAGTAGGCAAATCGCACTCCGAAGCCCTCTCATCGCCGCGGACATCGCAGCACGCAGATGCTCGCACCTGTGAACTCGAACAACACTCACTCACCGCCGAAACTTCAGAGGCCCCACCAGCTGCGTCGCATTCGGGCAGCCGCTCACAACAGCTTTCGCCCGCAAACGCCGCTCGTTTGCAGCAGCACCCAAGGTGCAAACCGCCCAAGACATTGCTGACCAAAACCAGCAACGTGGCAAACACTTTCAGCAATGGGTGGTTAGTTCTCAACATAAATCCGGTCAAATATGATCCGGGCAGAACGAAGGATGGGTTACGCGACGCACTCGGTGTGTAGGCCGCTAATCTATAATACGAGCCAATACGTCGGTTAGCCTACCGCCTGTCAGAAATTATCTATGACAATTTGGGCGACAACCGGCAGGAATAGCCTTTGACTTTCTCACGGTCAACGCCAGTATGCTGCTGGCGATACGTCGAGTCTGTGGCGTGTGTCACAGACCTAACGATTTCACCGACTCAGCGGCCCACCCCTCTTTCGGTGCACGAAGGCACCCCGGATGTGCTAGCAATTAGGCGCCAGCGGGTACCGCTACCTCGGGGACGACGTAAGGAACACGATACTTACGCTTGAGGAACGAATTCGCCTTGGCGGCTCCTTCGCCTTTAAATTCATTTGCCTCCACATCGAACGCAAGCATTCCACTGAGACTCAACTCAGTCATTTTGACCGAATGAGCGCCAAGATGCTTCTTCATTTCCTCGTGCAATTCACCCCAAAGTGGCAGATCGGAGGCCATTTCCCGTGCCGCCCCAGCCGAGTACTTTTCGCCAGCCTGGAAGGCCACGTTGGCAAGGTTGCACCAGCCGGTTGAGGCATTGCCCAATTCGACGTCGGCCGCCAAAGAGCTAGCATCTCGCGAGCGGACTGCATCCAAGAAATTGTCATGGTGCAAGCCGTTACCGCCACTCCCCTTAAACTGGCGGACAACTTTGCCAGAGTTATCGTAGGCTACGGCGCGACCACGTTGCCCTTCGAAACGCCCACCCTCGCAGTAAGCGATATAGCCACTATTGGGTCCCGGATGCGGAGCCGCCTTTTTGTTGGTTGGCGAAGCAGGCAGATTTGACAGCCCAATAACGGTCGGGATCTCGCCGGTGTCGAAATACACGAAATGAGCGTTAGGAGTATCGCCCGCATCATTGAAAGCCACACGGCCGCCAGCGGCCATCACACGACTCGGAAGCGTTACCTCATCAAGGAAGATGTTATTGCGTGCATCGTCCAGAACGTGAACTCCCCAGTTGCCCATTTCGCCCGAACCGGTGTTGAAATCCCAGTGCCAATCGTACTGTAGTTTGTCACGGAAAATGGGTTGATCCTGGGCGGGACCAAGCCACAGATCGTAGGCAACCGATTTGTCAATCTCGAGCGGTTTGTCGCGTTTGCCAATCGGTGGGCGAACACCGTAGCGGTTCACGCGGCAGCTCTTGATCTTGCCAAGTGCTTTCTCCTCGTGCAGGAACTTCTTAATCTCTGCCTGCATCGGATCGGAACGCTGCTGAGTTCCGAGCTGACAGATTCGATCGTACTTACGAGCTGCTGCAACTGTTTGATCGCCTTCCCACTGCGAGTGCGACAGCGGCTTTTCCACGTATACGTCCTTGCCAGCTTCCATCGCCCAAATCGATGCTAGGCAGTGCCAGTGGTTCGTCGTAGCGACCACCACGGCATCAATGTTGTCGTCATCAATCAGATCACGCAGGTCTTTATAGGTCTTTGCTTTGGGAAAATTGCTGCCCGATTTACCCAGGCGACTTTCATCTGGATCACACAGACCTGTAATGCGAACCCCCTCCCTGCTTTTAAAGATACTCATATGCTGACCAGCGCGACCACCACAGCTGATGAAGCCCAGGCGTATTTCGTCGTTCGCCATAGTTCGCGCTGCAGCCTTTGGAAACGTCCATGCCGCTCCTACAACTGCTGCTGCCCCAAGTACCTGCCGTCTGTTGATGTGTTGTCCCATGGTGCTTCAATCCCTACCCAAAATCTTGCTATTTACGTATCGCTACAGGCCTTGCGGATCATTCACTATCTTCAGCGTCTTTGGAATCGCCACGCAAAACCATCAGCTGGCTTGGACTAGCAAAAACCAAGTAGTCGCCGTGAACCAAAAGGTTCCCACCCATCGCCCCGCGACTATCGAGACGAATCCGGTGCACTGGTTCGATCGGCCCGACGCGCTCGGGCGGCTCGGCGTCAAAAACCAGCACTTCATCCGCAACGGGATAGTATACAAGGCCTTGGTGGAGGATTCCGCGCCCCAGACCGCGCGGCTGGGGTACTCCAGAAAAAAACCCTGGAGTGCCCACGGAGGGAAACCTGCCGGCGATTTCCCCGCTGGCCAGATTGACCCAAGCCAGAGAATCACCTGCTAGCAGCATCCAGTTACCGGCCGGAGTCTCGTGGACACCGATTGCGGCTGTCACGCTTGGCAGTTGCTGAGCATCGGTCGACCAGATTAGATCTCCGGTTGTTGCATTCAAGGCGAATACTTCCCCGCAATCTGCCGGAAAACAAACAACGATCCCTGCGTGAACAAAACACGGATTGTCGGTTCGGAACAAATATCGGTCCGCGGCCTTGTATGCCTCCCGGTCACGATCAGGACGAGAATACCGGGTGATCCAGCGAACCTGCCCGTTAGCTGGATCAAAACACACAACCGTACCCAAGTTGGTGTTGTAGTAACCCAACCCCGCCGCAATCGTAATGCGCTGGTTGGAAATTAAGTGGCTCTGTTCTGATCCGACGACTGTTCCCCGCGCGAGAACACCCGATCGCCACACCATTTCTCCAGTCCATCGATCCATGGCCGCCAACGATCGGTCCAGCCCGACGTTGGTTCGCTGCGCGACCGGTACTATGATCGTCTCCTCAAATGCTTTAGGCGGCCCCTCGAACTCGCCGCCAGGAAACTCAGCTAAGTCAATTCGGATCGGAAAGCCAGGCAGTAACTCGACTTTGCCCAGATCCTCGGATGCGGCCAGATCAATGCCAACAATTTGGCTGAGTATCCTTGGCGAAGTCCGCAATAACCCACCTTGCTCAACATCAGGCAACCAACCGGTCACAGCGCTGCCCAGCCGGGCATAGGCACAGTCCTCGATCAGTTCAACGTGGCCTCGCGGAACACCCGCTGCCGGCCGATCCCTTGGTATCAGCCCGCCGATCGAAACGGGCCCAACCACTAGCCCACTTTGGTCTAAACCTCCTCGCGCTGCGCCCCCTCGCTTTTGAGAACTGCGAGCAGGCCATCGTTCACCACTGTCCAGCTCTCGCGCGCTTAGACGATGCAACTCGTTAACCAACAGTTTGCCTCGCCAAACGCTTGGTACGTAGGGCAAACTTCCCAACTCACGCTCGCCAACTCTCGGACCACCGGCTGGGGTTGCATCGTGTGAGCTCGTCAACCGCTCAAGCCGCGCACTCCACAGCGGCCACTTGCCGGACTGGATGACAATCCGCTTATCAACAACACTTCCGTCAGTTGCAGGGTATCCAACATCGATTCGTTCGAGGCCGCCATTTGCCTGCTGTAAGTCCGAGGCGCGGTCGAGCAACCAACCGAGAAAACGCTTGTTTGCAGATGCACTCATATGCTCCGGCGAAAGACGACTGGCCGCCCACACACGAACGACAACCTCACCCAACAACTCAGGTGCAATGCTCTCCATTTCCCCGACCAGCTCGTCCAGCCGAGACTCTAGCATTGCTTCCGAGACCGAATCATCGCCCGCGAGCACCAACCACGACCACTGGCCATCACCGATGTCCTGCGAATCGTCTTCTGAGATTTCTCCTCGCTGCAAACGAAACAGCAGTTCAGGCGTAATACTCTCAAGCACCTGGATCGCCGCCAACGAGTAGCCTGCTTCGAGCAAACAATCGACATACAAGAGCTTGGCTCGCCAGACGTCTCGCACTTCGGCGGAATCGAACGCAAAACGACGCGCCGCAGCGATACTGGCAGTCTTGCGAATGCGTTCATAGCGGGCCGAATCAAACTTTGCTTGCTGCCCTACGCTTCCAATGGTCGCCATACGCTTCGCGACATACTCGGTAGCAGAGCCATATCGGTCGACTTCAATGGTACCGGCTCGCTGACCACCGACGGCCAGAATAACTTCGCTCTCGCCACGTTGCTCGCCGTCAATCAATTGACGCAACAGTCGCTTGAGAACCGGCAGGGCTTCCGTTTGCTGGCCGGCAGCAACCAACTGCTCGGCCTGCTGCAGCAGAAGACGATGCTGAGGCGTTAGTGCCATAGCTGGCAGCTCGATTGCCAGCTTCTCTTGTCCCCAGGCTGACGCATTCAGAAAAGCGGCCAGCAAAAAAACCAAACACTGAATCTGACGGCACACGTGATTGGTCTGTCCTGGAGGAGCTTTACACGCCCAAACTCGTGGGCGGTGGTACAAAAATCTGATAGAGCATTAAGTATACGATGATGCCAGTAACAGACACATACAGCCAAATCGGCCAAGCAAACCTGGCGATCCGCCGATGCTCAGCGATCCGCCCCTTAAGCCCCAAATAGATACTACGCAACGTTAGGAATGGCACAATTGCAGCCAGAACAATGTGGCTCGCTAGAATCACGTAATATGTATAACGCGCCCACAGTGGCGCAACCGCGGTGTCCTTCGGGAATGGCTTTGTGGGAACATTGAAGTGGTAAATCAGATAGCAGATAAGGAACAGGACACTGACACCAAACGTCGCCAGCATCACATTGCGGTGCGCTCGCTCCTGCTTTTTCTTAATCAGCACATAGCCAAGCAGCAGCAACACCGTTGCCAGAGCATTCAACGAAACGTTAACGTGAGGAAGTTGTTCTACCACCGGTGTAGACCCAGATGATGCGTGAATTTGTTGCTTTAGAAACTGCGATGCATCGGCTACGATCCTGTAACACCAACTTCGCCCAACGGCTCTTTGCGACCTGGGAAGATCCCTCCTGCCTGTAGCAAGCCTTCAATATCCGCTTGCAACAACTGCCACTGGACAGGATCGCCCCATGCGTAGTTACCAACGATGTCACCCTCGCCGTCGACCAGCAAAAATTTCTCGGCATGGAATCGGCGCTCGACCGCCAAACCAAACATTTCGGATCCGACACGCCTGATGTAATCCATCTCTCCGGTCAAGAACAACCACTGGTCTTTGTCAGCATCGAATCGCTTCGCATATTCCGTCAACTTTGTGGGAGTATCGATTTCAGGGTCACATGAGATTCCCAGCAACCGAATATCGCGACCAGAGAAGATAGTTTGCAGTTGCTGGACTTTTTCATTTTGCTTTACACAAATCGACGGGCACGTCGTGTAGAAGAAACCAACGATGTAAGGCATACCTCGCAAATCTTGGCTACTTACCTTCTTTCCTGACCGTTCAATTAATTCGAATTCGCGAAAAAATTGCTCGTCGGTCAGTCCCTGTTCGTCCGCCTTTCGTCGCATCGCGTTGTGTAACGAGATATCTCGAGTGCTCAGGTCCGATGGCACAACAGAGACAGGCGTTTTGCCGTCGGTTGATCGCGACAAATTACCACTAGAGTCTTGCTGGTAAGCAATTCCAGCCGGTCGGTTCGCCAGTTTCCAAAACGAAAAACCTGCTGCGAAAACGAGTACGGTGATAACAATAGTTACAAATCGTTGCATGGTCTGATTCCAAACGGATGTATTCCCAACACTCTACCGAATCACTTACTAGCCAACTTGAACACCAAGCTTCCGTAGCGAATCCTTCAGTGCAGCGGCTGTAGTAAAGGCAATCGCGTGCATGCCGTACTCTTCGGCGGCGGCGACATTCCTCAAGTTGTCATCGATAAAGACCGCTCGAGTGGGCTCAATACTATAGCGATCAAACAAAATCTGAAAAAACTCCCTGAACGGCTTGCGGGTGTTCTCTTCACCGGAAACGGCAATTCCATCAAACCAACCCAGGAAATCATACCTCTCTTTCGCGATCGGAAATGTCTCAGCAGACCAGTTCGTCAGTGCGTAGAGCGGCCAGCCGTCCGCCTTGAGCATCTTCAAAATCTCGACAACTTCATCAATCGGTCCGCCCAACATGTCTGACCACCGGCCGTAAAACGTACGTATCTCAGACTCCCACTCAGGATGCTCGGCGACCAAAGTCTCCGTTGCTTCGGCCAGCGGTCGACCCGCATCCTGCATTTCGTTCCAATCTCCCGTGCAAATGTTCGTAAAGAAGTGCTCTTTGCGCTCCGGTTGACCGGCGAATACTTTGTCAAAGACGTAATCCGGATTCCAATCCACCAACACGCCGCCCAAGTCGAAAACGATCGTGTCAATCATGCCGCGCTACTTTGCTTCTAAACATTCAAGGTTGTATCCCGCGGTGCGGCCGCGTCGCCTGCGATATCGCGCTCTTGCATCTAGGGACACATCGCTATGGACACACACAGCTAGCGAAAAGTAGCTAAGTACTCAGCCAAGTTGCCACATCAGCACAAAAGCTACCCAACTGGATGCAATCACTACCCAGTGTCTTTCAGGGTGTCGACGTCTTTCAATGAGGCGACGCTTTTCAAGTTCGCGACTGTTGCGGGCTGACGAGTGATTTGGCGCTTCCGCTGTTCCGCTATCGGATTTTCGCAGCTCTCCCCATGCTTCGACCAGCCCAAAAACCACATGCACCATGTGGCAACAAGTCACGACCAGGTAAGCAACTACCCATCGCCAACCATTCGGGATACATACCGGTAAACCAAGCCAGGGGTAACGAGCATTCATTCCCACTTCGTTTTGGTGAATCTCTGTAAGGTAATCTAGCCGGCTTGAGACCCTAGATCGTTGGTCGGATGCCCGGCGAAGCTCGTCCTGAGCTTCCGTTGCCGCCGTCGCCGCCTCGCGGACTGCTTTCTGCGCGCTGGCCAACTCGGACCGCAAACTGCTTACATTGGCCTCATCAGTGCTGCTTGCCAACTTTTCCTCCAACCGCTGCTGATCGGCGCGAGCAGCCTGCATGTCCGAAAGGGCATCCCTTTGAGCTGACTGCATCCGCTCCGAATCCTCGGCCAACTGCTGGAGCTGTTTGGAAAGGCTTTCTGTTTCGCCCCGCCGGAACTCATTTGCCGAATCCCGAAATAGTTCAATTGGCCAAACATCACTGGCTAGCGTCATGAGCGCCGACCGCGAGTCCGGAGAATGCCGGGCTACCAAATCTGCTGTCCACTCAGATGCATCTCGAGACAAATGATCGACAACCATCGTGCGCTGGGCACGCGTCTCGATATGTTTCGCTTCCGGCTGATTGCCCGATTCGATGAACTCAGCATTGAGTTCTGCTAGCCTTTGCCCGACGGCAGACAAATAGTAAACATCCGGCGAACTATGGAGTCCCCTTCCGGGCCCTAGCCGAACCGACAAGGCCGCTTCGCCACCGCCCACGCCAGGCAGCAAATTGCTGGTTGCAAGAAAGTGCAATGTGTAGACCTGGATCGCTAAGAAGAGCATTCCTAGCGTGAGCACAATGCCACACCGTCGACGGCCAGCCAGCCCCGACGCATC
>DNPC01000207.1 GCA_003501565.1 Planctomycetaceae bacterium
CAGGGCTGAATTGGCCGGCGTCCAGCTTGATGACTACGTCGACCGCGCGGACGCGTATCATTTCTTGCAAAAATCTGGTGGGCTGCTGCTCACGGGACCAACTGGAACAAACGTCTGCGATCTACGCGTGATTTTGAAGCGGCGACATTAGCAGTTGCTAAGCATCATCAGAGCTGCTGCACTGCATTATCAGAGCTGCTACGCCGCATCATCAGAGCTGCCACGCGGGAAATCTTGGCCTATCGGATTTCGGGGAGAGACATAATGCCCGAGGCTCGATCTTGTTCGCGAAGCAGTGGATTGGGTTGTCTTAGCCAGTCGCCGATTGATTCGACTTGTTCCGGCTCATCTTCTTCCCAGAACCAGCGGAAGCCACTCGATTTCTTGGGTTTCTCCGACCAACTATATTGCGGCTGATAGCCCTGGTTCTCTGGGAAAAGAGCTGCCGGCTTTGTCTCCTTTTTCGCTTTGTTGAAGGGGTTGAGGAAATCACCCGTTTTAATGAACGCTTGTTTGGTGGAGTTGCCGAGTTTCTTTAGTGACGGAAACTTCATTTCGAACTCGGGAAACTTGGGTTTCATATTCTTGAGTTTGACCCAGGCACTCGCGGGTTTAACAGCCGAGTCGGTGGTGCCGATGTTTTGATAAAAATTGCTTGTGCGAACCGCTGGCTGCTCGTCATCCTTCAACCCGATTCCAAGTGGATTCCACCATGGTCGGTGTTGCGCAGTCGCAACTGAACTGGTGAAACAGCTAATACATAGAAAAAGGCAGATTCGTAAAAGCATGACTGTTCTCCCTTTAACGCACTGATTCTGTCTATGCTTGCCAAAACGTGGAAGCATGAATCACCTGCCGAAGATGACGATAGTGGACGTAACGCAGGTAAGCGCCTATTCGTTCCACTGCTTACCTGCAACGCGTGACTTCCTGCTCATTCTCCATCGCAGATTCTGTCCTGGGTGTCTAGATCTACCCTTTGCTAGCATTCGCTGCTGCAGTCCCGTGAACTGAAATGTGCGCAGCTGTGCACCCGTCCAATGGCCGGGTTCAAAGCCGCGGCCGGGGATGCGAATTCGTCAAAACTGGGCTGGAGCGTTGAAACGCATTGGTGAATCGAAGAAAAGCGTTCCGGTTGCACGCAGGTGCCATGACCCGTGTGCCGAAAAACAGAGTAGTCCGCTGCTTTGCCCCAATTGAGATCCAGCTGAAGTGAAATTGCCCCGTTTATTGTTAGTTGACGACGACGACAGTGATCGATTCATCATCAAACGCTACTTGAGCACTGGCCAGCTAGAATGTGAGATTGATGAGTGTCGAGACGGTATCGAGGCGCTCGCCTACTTCGAAGGGCTGGTCAAAACAAATTCGCCTGCTCCCGATCTCATTCTGCTCGACTTAAACATGCCAAGACTCGGCGGAGTTGAGTTCTTGCAAAAGTTTGAGCTTCTGTGCAAGCGTGAGCCGTCGGCGACAACAGGCGTTTTGGTGCTGTTGGCTATGCTCAATCGAGACGACGAACGCATCTGCTCGCAGTTCGATTTTGTGAGGGGGTTCCTGAGTAAGGAGCCGGAATCGCCGCGAGAATTCACTGAGAAGATTGCCCGTCACATTGGTCTGGCCACTCACAAGACATGAGCAACGCAAAACGTTAGCTCTCCGGCGGTGTTTCGACTTGGACGTGTAATTCATGGAGTTGTTTAGATTCGACAACTCCCGGAGCGCCGGTCATCAGGTCCATTGCCTTTTGTGTCTTTGGAAACGCGATGCAATCTCGGATGTTGTCCAAGCCGCCGAACAGCATCACGATGCGGTCGATGCCCAGCGCGATGCCGCCATGGGGTGGTGCACCATATTGCAGCGCTTCCATCAGGAAGCCGAACCGGTCTTTGGCAGTTTCTTCGGAAATGCCCAGAAGTTTGAAGACCAAATTCTGCGTATCTTGATTATGGATCCGCACCGTACCTCCCCCAGCTTCGTAGCCGTTGATAACTAGGTCGTACGCTTGGGCTCGGCACGCTTCTGGCTTCGTTTCAAGGCTTTCCAAATCGCTGGCCAATGGGGCCGTAAACGGGTGGTGCATTGCTACCCAACGATCTTCTTCCTCGTCTTTTTCAAACATTGGGAATTCGACTACCCAGGAGAAGTGCATTTGGGCTGGATCATAGAGCTCGAGCTCAGCAGCCAGGCGGCGCCGCAAGCCGTTCAGGCCTCGGCATGTCACTTGCCAGCTGTCGGCCAGGAGCAGGATTAGATCTCCTGGCTCGGTGTTGAACTTCTCTGCAAAGCCAGCGAGAACTTCTTCTTCCAGATTTTTGCTGATCGGGGACCACAGCGAACCGTCTTGTTCAACGCGAAACCACGCTAGGCCTTTCGCGCCAAAATCGTGTTTCATGTAATCGGTCAGTTCATCAATTCGCTTGCGCGAGAATTCCTCGGCGCGCCGCTCGACCTTGATACCTCTTACAAACCCGCCACCATCGACGGCGCCACGGAATACTCGGAAGGAGGTCTTCTCTGCAAGTTCGCTGCAGTCGACAATCTCCATCCCGTATCGCAGGTCTGGGCAGTCGCTGCCGTACCTTCGCATGGCTTCTTCGTAGGTCATGCGTGGCAACGGTGTTGTAATTTCTATTCCTTTCAACTCCTTGGCTAGTTTGACGACCAGGCCATCAATCATTCCCATCACATCGTCGGCGTCGACAAAGCTCATTTCCATATCGAGCTGGGTGAATTCGGGCTGACGGTCTGCTCGCAAGTCTTCGTCTCGGAAACAGCGGGCAACTTGGATGTAGCGGTCGTAGCCCGCTACCATCAGGATTTGTTTGTAAAGTTGCGGGCTTTGGGGTAGTGCGAAGAACTGCCCCCAGTGCACACGGCTGGGCACCAAGTAGTCACGTGCACCTTCTGGTGTACTACGGCCTAGGATTGGCGTTTCGACATCGATGAAATCGTTGTCCGCGAAATAGTCCCGCATCGATTTGATGATCTTGTCGCGGAGTAACAGCGTTTGCTGCATCGCATTTCTGCGAAGGTCGATGAATCGGTGTTTGAGACGCAGGTCTTCGCCTGGTAGCTCTTCTTGGCCGGGTGAGAAGGGTGGGGTCTTGCTTCGGTTTAGTAATTCAACGCGGCTCGCCTTTACCTCGATTTCTCCAGTCGGCAGTTTCTCGTTATCTTTGCCTTGAAGTCTGGGCGTGACCGTACCTTCGACCAGGATGACGTCTTCACCGCGCAGGCGCTTGGCCAGATCCAAGTAGTCACCGCCGGCAGCCGGGTTCACGACGACCTGCGTCTTGCCATACCGATCTCGCAGATCCAGAAAGATCGTTCCGCCGTGATCACGAGTCTTATCAACCCAACCACACAGAATGACGGTTTGGTCGATGTGGCTCGTACGAAGTTCTCCGCAGGTATGCGAGCGTAG
>DNPC01000205.1:0-4268 GCA_003501565.1 Planctomycetaceae bacterium
CCCTCGCGGCCGGCAGCCGGTCGACCGACCTAGGATCTCCAGACCTGGTCTTCCGTCGGAGTCAGCCGTACGGGCTGTCGATGCATACAAAAAACGCTGGTCCTTCAACCAGCGTTTCGTTCCGATTTGTCTTGCAATTTCAGGGTCAGCGGCACGTATTGCAGTGCGCTGGCAAACTAGGTGCTGCTGCAGGTAGGCAGTTCATGCAGCCACCGGTCGAAATAACTGATTGAGGTTGGCCGCCGGATGATGCACAGGTGTTAATCGTAACGGGTACCATCTTGGGTACCATGCGACTGACTTGTACCTGAACATCTTTGTAGACCGTTACGGGAACATTGACGGTGTATTCCTCACTGACCTCATCTTGAACAGTTTCGTAACGAGTTCGCGTGATCGGTTCAACTTTGGTCTCGGGAACCTGGAAGGTGTAGGAGACCTCTTTGGTGCGGTCTTCGGTAACGTACTTCACGAAAGGCACTTTCTGCATCTTCTTGCGCTCTTCATAGTTGAGTACCTTGCGGGTCCGCGTGCGCTGTTCGTCGCTGTACTTAACAACCTTACGAGTTCGGGTCCGCGTTTCCGGAACGTATTCGACGACTTGGCGCGTGCCGGTGCGTTGTTCAGGTGCATAGACTAAATAAGTCGACTCGTAGGGTACCTCTTCAACGCGTTGTTCGAAGGCAGTGTAGTTGATTACTTGACTCTCCATCACGTTTTCCGTCACGGGCACGTCTTCGATTACGACGTTGGGTACCCATACGCGGCGAGTAATCGTTTGTGGAACTGAGGCAGCGGTCTCCACTGAACAACCCGTGCTACCAGCGTAGACATGAGAGCCAGCATAGCCGTGGGAGGAAGTACCACATGGAGAGTAGCTAACGGTTCCACAGCCGTTGTAGTTGACGGCACACCCACCGCATGAACCACCAGAGGTGTGTTGGTCACCGCACCCGGTTGCCATCATTGCCGTGCCGCAGCCACCACAGCCGGACCAAGTTGCCGAAGTAGTGCCGCAGCCCCCCATGTTGACGACGCTCGATGCAATGGTGGGCGATGCCACAGCAGCCGGAATGGTTTCCACTCGTGTTTCCCAGTGACCGTAGTCACGCGTTTGTTGCGTCATTCGGGTGACTGCTCGCGGGACTTGGATCGTCCGCGACTTCGTAACGGGAACGACATTGGTAACACGCTGGACTTTCTGTTGTCGTTGTACCTGCGGGACATAGACCGTGTAGGTGAACGACTGATCACGGAGCTTGGCAACTTGAACGGTGTACTCCTCAGGCACTTCAACGACCTCAGGGACGCGAACGGTGTATTGTTCGGAAACTTCGCTCCAGACCGGTACAGATTCGACGACTTCTACCTCGCGCTCGCCGGTCTTAGGAACGACCACCTGAAACTCAATCGTCTTCGTCTCGGTTTTGGGGACCATTACAGTCGTTGTGCGATAATCCTGCACTTCGACCGGGACCTGTCGAGTGACAGTCCGTGTTCGATACCGAGTTTCGGGACGGTACTCAGTCACGGGTTGTGGGCGGGTTTCGGTGAAATACTCTGGCTGCAAAACGACTTGATACGTCGTTATGTTTTCGCAGCCCACAGCCGAGCGGGCTTGAGTGGTGACCTGGGGAGCAACTGCCGTGTTGAGTCCACAGGTGCTACAACCTGAATTTGAAACTGCGGCTGTCGAATACGTATAAGTGACGACATTCGAGTGGCCAATACTCCCGCAGCCTACACATGCACTTCTGTGGCCGCAGCCAGCGGTCGCGCAAGGGTCCGTGCAACCACCACGCAGCAACTTGCAGGCCGCTGCGGGGGATTGGGCTAGTGAGAGGAGGGCCAAACAGGTCAGGAATTGCAAGGTACGCATCAGTTACTCCGCGAGTTTCCCAGGGGGTCGAACCGTCCGAAATCGCTTGCGATACCGTTCAGTTGGACTGCGTAATCCGTAAAATCGGAAAAATAGGAAGAACAGGCAGTTTAGTTGGGGCTGGGCGCGTTACGCAATACGCATCGTCCGGAACTTTCGCAACTAATTGCTGTGGTGACTAATCTGGATGGTGGAAGGACGACGATTCGCCGCGGTTTGGGAGAAACTCGACCCGATCTACAGCGGGGCACCTTCGAAAAGTCTGTGAAACGTACACTTCACAATCAAGCAGCCGACATGTTAGCCCAACCCAATCCCATGCCGAACCAACGCTTCTTGCTGGCCAGTTTCCTCAGCGCCACGGCAATAATAGGGGCCACGATGGGGGGAGCGGGCGTGTTGTACGCTCAGGACGGTCCCGCGAAGGAGGCTCAAGCGACTCGCCAGTCCGATGACGAAGGAAACCAGCCTGCAGGAAACGAGGATCGCCAGCCGGATGCGCATAAGGTGATGCGGCCATCGCAGGCATACTTGGGCCCCGTGGTTGCCAAGATGCAGTTGAACCTGATGAAAGGCGAGCAAATCCTGGACACGATTCACGTCGGTGATTTGCTAACCGTGCTTCAGCAGCGAGAGGATTCCCTGGTTATCCAAACCCACTCGGGCCATAAAGGAGCAGTGGGGTTTGGCAATGTGGCACCGCTGGCAAAATCGTCTCCCGTCTACGACCGCTTGATCGCTCGCGCGCCTGAGGACGGACGCTTGTATACCTTGCGAGCGGGCGCGCACTATGCAGCTGGCGAGCACGAACAGGCGCTTGAGGACTATGATCGGGCGATTGAACTGGGCTACGAAGAGCCGCATGCTTACACCAGCCGAGGGCTCTTCCAGGCGGCGATGGGACGTTCCGCCGAAGCGCTCGCAGATTTCACTAAAGCAATCGAATTGGACGACGACGATGCGGTAGCGTTGATGAATCGCGCAAGTGTGTATCTGGCAACTGGAAAAACGGATGAAGCAATCGAGGACTATTCAACCGCGATCGATCTCAATCCCGAGAGCAGCGTTTTGTACAATCAACGCGCTGTGGCGCACAAGGTAAGTGGCGACTATAAAGCAGCGATCAAGGATTATGACAGAGCGCTCGAAATCAATGAACAGGATGTTACGTCGCTCTTGGGACGTGGCTTCATGCGTTTTCAGTTAGCCCAACATGAAGAAGCGATCAAAGACTTCACCTCGGTCGTTGAGCTGTCGCCTGAGAACGCTGTCGCGCTCAACAATCGCGGTTACAACTTCCAGGCCCTTGGTAGAGAATCTGAAGCCATGGAGGACTTTACGAAAGCGATTCAGCTAGCTCCTCAGTATTTGTTAGCGATTCGCAACCGCGCTTGGTTGGCAACACTCGCGAAAGACATCGCAGTCCAAGACCCAGCCATTGCCATCGAAACCGCGACCGCGGCCTGCGAGATCACCGAATACAAAGACTTCAGCGATCTACTCCTCTTGGCGGCCGCTCATGCTTCGGCATCTGAATTTGAAACCGCCATCGGTTGGCAAGAGAAAGCCAGCCGAGTCGCCGATAAGCAGCAGCTAGAACTTTCGAAGAAAGTGCTCAAGCTCTATCAAGACGAAAAACCCATCGATCCTCGGCTTTTGGAAGTCAAGCAATAGCGGGCATCGCAAGTTTCGGCCTGGTGGCCGTGAACTTGAGCTTGGCACGCTGAGTGCAGATTCGATCCAATACTTGCAAAAACCCAACATTGGCTTGCAAGGTGGAAGATGGTCGCAGTAATTTTGGCAATCAGTGCGCTGCTGGTATTCTGTATAGGGGTTCGATCGTTTGTGTTGCTTAAGGCGGCCTACGAGCCTACCGACCGCGAGCGTTCGGATGCCTTTTACACTTCCATTACACTATTATTCTCGACCGTGCCGCGAGGGAGAGAATTTCGTAGACTGCAGCGCCGAACCATCGGGCTCTTGTGCCTTTCGATGCTCCTCCTCTACCTTGCTCAGCTTGTACTACATCAGAGCGAACCCTGGTTGCGGTAATTGAACAGATTGCATGTTGGCGAGGCAAACCGATGCTGCGATTCTTCAAGAATTTGACAGTAGTGGAGTGGCTAACGTTAGGTGGCGTAACACTGATCCTCGGTTCGTTTGTGTTCGATGAAGTGCGAGCACGCCTTGCCGAATACAACGCTGGTGTGGCGGCGCGGCAGGACATCGAAGATGAGAACTGGGCCTTTCGTATCGGCGGGAAACGACGTCATTGGTTCGACATGACTTCTCGGATCTTCCGAGAAGAACACGATGCGGAGCTAGTCCATTCACACGGTTGCTGTGTGAGCTGTGAGCAGTGGCGTTATGATGCGCGATACAACGAAGT
>DNPC01000205.1:4362-5821 GCA_003501565.1 Planctomycetaceae bacterium
AGTTATGAAGGCAGAGATAGCGAAGAAAATCGAAGGCTTTTCTTTTGAGGACGCGTTCGCAGCGGCTGATCAGGAGGCGCGTGCACTATGGGAGTTGCAGCGCGCTACAGTCGTGCGAGCCTCTACGTCAGAGCCGATGACACCATAGCAAGACGATGTTCCAGAGTAAGTGATCGCTCCCCTGCACTGCCTTCCTCTGTTGCCAACGACTCATCGCAGGCAGTTTTACCACTTGATGGTTGGTGGGGTCAGGCGGTTGCTTCCGCTTTCTCGGGGACTTTCTCGAGAAGTTCGAGGAGCACGTCGTCGACGTCGACACCTTCGGCTTGGGCTTCAAAGTTCAGAAGCGTGCGATGTCGCATGCTGGGCAAATAGACTCGACGGATGTCTTCAAAGCTGACGTTAAAACGCCCGTCGAGCAACGCACGTACCTTGGCCGCCAGTGCCAACGTCTGAGCGCCCCGTGGGCTACTGCCCCAGCGGATATACTGGTTGGTGACGTCCTGAGACAGTGGACCGTCAGGGTGCGTCGCTAGTACCAAGCGAACAATGTAGTCTTGAACATGGCTCGCTAAGATGACTTCTCTGACTAGCTTCTGCCAGCGCATAATCTCTTCGCCATCCATGACTTTGGAAGTGTCGATCTTGGTGCCTCGTGTGGTTCGGTCCACAATCGTGTTTAGTTCATCACGGGTGCTGTAGCCTACGACCAGCTTGAACATGAATCGGTCGAGTTGGGCTTCGGGAAGTGGATAGGTACCCTCTTGTTCAATCGGGTTCTGTGTAGCTAGCACAAAGAATGGTTTGTCCAGCGTGTAACGCGTGCCAGCAACCGTGACCGTTCCTTCCTGCATTGTCTCCAGTAGAGCAGACTGGGTCTTTGGAGTTGCACGGTTGATTTCGTCTGCCAAACAAATTTGAGTGAAGATGGGGCCCTTCTGAAACTCGAATCCTTTCCGGCCTTCTTCATTCTCCACAATCATATTTGTGCCCAAGATGTCGGCGGGCATCAAATCAGGTGTGAATTGAATCCGACTGAACGCTAGCGAGAGCGTTTCGGACAGCGTTCGGACCAACATCGTCTTGCCGAGTCCTGGCACACCCTCTAGCAGACAGTGGCCGCCGACGAACATGCTTGTTAGCACACCGTGCACGATGTCGTCATGTCCCACGATCATCTTGCCTATTTCGTCACGCACTGCGGTATAGCGTTGTTGGAACTGCTCCGCTTGTTGCTGCATTTCCTCGGCAACATTACTCATAAGTAGCAAACTCGATAAAAAGAGGTTGGTTCAATGGTTTGGTTCAGGATGCAAGGCGTCGCACAGGAGTTGTGATCAACTAGTGATCGCCTATGCTCGACTCGTTTACTTTTCATCACGACCTTTTTGTGCCGCTTTCTTGGCTGCCAGCAGTCTGGATGTGTAGCCGTCGTCTTGTTTGTCTTCGCCGATGGAGG
>DNPC01000464.1 GCA_003501565.1 Planctomycetaceae bacterium
CTCCAAGGCACTTACGGCGGCAGTTGCTGCTGTCCTACTCGTAAGTGCCGGTGTGCTCTACGCGGTCCTCAAAATCAATTACCACGACGCCGCCCGTCATGAGAGTTTCGTTTCGGCCCAAGCGGGGTTTCGTGCGGTCTTGGCTGCGGCTGACAAGTTCGCGAACGTTCCAGGCAGCGAAGCGGCACGGCGGACTGCTCTGTTAAACGCGTTGAGCTATTTCGAGGATTTCTCGCGTCAGGCGAATAATGACCCCTCCCTAAAGCGCGACCAAGCACAAGCGCACGCCAGGATTGGAGCGATTCACGAGGAACTTGGCAACTTGCCCGAGGCCATTGAGCACTTCGAAACAGCAGAGAACTACTACCTTGAGATCCAGTCAGCTGATCAGGGGAGTCTTCCATCCGACTCAGATTCCCTTGCCAGTGCTCGAAGCGAAAACCTCAACCACTTGGGAATGGCTTACGCCAACGGCGGCAGAACTGCAGCCGCGATTGACACACTTCGCAAGGCAACAAGACTTCAAGAACAAATTGTCACACCTGCAGGACGTGGGGCACTCGGCCTAACCAACTCGAACTTGGGATTGGTCTACGCGAAAGTAGGGCAACGTGATCGAGCTCGAAAGACGTACCAGCGTGCGATTGAAGTCTTGGAAGATGTGGCTGATGATGCTTCAGACGATGCAGCAACGTTGCGTTCCTTGGCGGCGGCCTATCAGAATTACGCGGTGCTGCTTCGCAGAGACGCCCTGGGTAGCAGCATTTCTGAGGATAGTTCCGGTGCAACACTTCAGGCAGCTGCAAGACTACTTGAACAAGCACTGGAGCTTCAACAAACGCTAGCAAAACAACCCGGCAACCGCTCTCGGATGGATCCAGACCTTGTTTCCACCTACCTGCATCTTGGAGAGGTTCGACTGGCCCAAAACCAGCTTTCGGCAGCCCGCGAGAGTTTCCGAGCAGCGGAATTCCTATGTGAAAAGTTGTCTTCCATCTCACCGGCCCCCCGCTACCGCCGCGATCTAGCAATCAGTCAAACCAACCTAGCAATGACGCTGTTTGACCAGGGGGAAAGCCAAGAAGCACTCAAACGGCTCAAAGCGGCGCAGGAAAACTATTCACAGCTGATCGGCCGCATGCCCGAAAACGCAGAATTGCTGACCAGCCTGGGCATTTCGCTCAACAACCAAGCCACGGTGCTGCAAGATCTGAACCAAGCAGAGAAGGCGTTGACCGTATATAATGAAGCGGCAAGAAACTTGGTCAAGGCACGGAGCATAACCCCAACGGAACAACAGCGAAACGCACTTGTTCGCGTGTACAAAAACCACGCCCAACTGTTGACGATGGCTGATCGTGAGGTGGAAGCGAATCGGCTCAATCAAAAGCGTGTCGCCCTAGGCGATCCGCTTCCCGGCCACTCGTTTGAAAGAGCAACACCATGAGTCAACAGAATCGCCGATCACTGCGACTCGAAGCTCTCGAGCATCGCCAAATGCTGGCCGCTGATCTTATGTTTGTCGCTCCCGCCGAACCTGCGGATATCAGTGGCTTACAAGTCGATTTAGGCGACGGATATTTCTTTCAGGGCTTCCTAGAAGACGACTTCCCTCTCGCGTCGACTCCACGCGATGGAGGCGACATAACCGACGCGGTCGTCGAACTTCAGACTCGAGAAGGTTCACGCACATTCACTGTCCCGGTACGACTGGGCGGCGACATCGAGACGGCGCTGCGTAAAGCGATTGCGAAAAGCCGCCGACCACACGATGGACTTCCACCAGCCGAAGGTGAAGCTGCTCCTGGACACCCGCCTCACCATCAGGCACCACCTCACCACCGCGGGCCGGGCCACCACCGGCCCAATCATGCGCCACCAGGACCTGCAACTCAGGTTCCACCTCCGGCCCGAGAGGCAACTGTCGCGCTGCCGACCGGTCCACTTGCGAGCACACCAATCTCTAACCCGCCCCTGGGCGTCGCGACTGGAGATGCACCCGCATCAGGACTGTCTAGTCCGACTGTTTCACGCACCGAACCGTCCGCGCCAGCAGCTAACAGTTCAACGCGTGATTCCTCCACTGGCGGTCCCCAAAATGGATTTTCACAGGATGGAGATTCACTGAGCGGAGTTTCACTGAGCGGAGTTTCACAGGGTGGTGTATTCCAGGGTAGCGCTTCGTTTAATGACGATGCAGCAGTCACTCGCAAAATCAACAGTTCCGCTGCGTTGCAGTCACCGGTGGATGCCGCTATCTCGGCGGATGTAAGCTTTCGTTCTCCCCTAAGATATGAAACTCACGACGGTTTCCAACTCTCCGATTCATCGCGTTCCAATAAGCTAAGTACTTCGGAACAGAGATTCGGCGATCGCGATGGAGATTGGGATTCATTCTTTGACAGTGAAAATAATGAACAGCAAACGATAGCGACGCACCGTGGAACGGATCCGGCAGACGGAGCACATGCAATCTATCGAGCGGAGCAGGCGGATTTAGCTTTGGCCATGATGGCGATTGCCGCGCCACCTATTCTCAATGGCATCGTATTGTCGCAAGAAGCGATCGAGCCGCCTGCTGCCAATGCAGACCAGGCTTGGACACAGAGATACGGACTGACCGACGTTGCCCTGGTCGAATGGACGGACGTGCCCGGAACCGAGTGGATTGCCGTCTCGCAGACCGATTTCTCGGCGAATTCCTTGGGATCCAGCGATCCGTTTGATGGCGGCGACAGCGATTCTCAACTCGCTACATGGCACCCGTTGGCCACCAAAGCCGGGATTGCAATTGCCGCCTTGGCTGCGGTCGCCCGAGAAAGACGCGGTAAGGATGGCCGAGTACCTGGCCGCCTCACAGGCTCCACCTTCACCTCCGCGCTTCGCCGCAAACGCCCTCGATAGGTTGACGGCCGGCTAGCCGAGCAACTTGAGCGTCTTGCCTTGTTGGGCACTTTCAAAAGCGGTGTCAACAATCTGCTGACCGGTGCGACTAACGTCTGGCGACAGTGGTCCAGCAATCGATCGGCCGTGCTGCAAGCAGTCTACGAAATACTCGACTGCGTTTCGTGTAGGTGACTCTAGTTGATCCACTGGCACATCGACACCTTGTGGATAATCACGATCCTGAACACGAATCGACTGTGCATAGTCAAATGACGCGATGGTGCCTTCGGTGCCTACTAACACATAACCGCAGCCCGGCTGCGGCTGATGCGTCCAGGGATCGGTGAAAGTCCCCCAACGCGTTTCGAACTTGCTCATTCCGAAATCGTATCGCGCTATCGTGATCGAGTGCTCGTCGACTTCTAATCCAGGTGGTTGATCGATGACAGCGGTTACTTCGATCGGTTTGCGTCCTCCCAAATACCAAGTTCCAAGAGTTGCGCCGTACCCTAGATAGTCCAGCATGCTCCCGCCGCCGGCATCACGCTTGTAAAACCAGCTGTTTGGTTTTTGCCTCGCTACTTCTTCGGCACTGATCTCACGTTTGTCCGCAGTGTGCCACAGCGGGCCGCGGTTGCCGCCGTAATAATGCACCTCGCGGACGTCACCGATACGCCCCTCGGTCACCAAACGGTAGGCGGTCCTATGGCTGGGCACCCAGTACGCGGGCCAGTTGATTGCCAGAACAACGTCATGCTTCTCACACTCATTAACCATTAAGTCAGCATCCGCAAGTGACGCCGCCATCGGTTTTTCGATCATGATCGGCAGCCCAAAGCCTGCCAGTCGCTCTACCCACAGTCCATGATCGCCAGTTGCAGGACAGAGTACCAAGAAATCCGGTTTTGCAGACTCGATGCACTGTAGCCAACTGGTAAACACTCTATCCGGAGGCACAGCGAGCTGTTCGATTGTGTCCTGCATCCTTCCGGGCACCTCATCGCAGATGCCAACCAGCTCACAACCCGGATGCGCTTCGACAAGCCGTAGGTTGTCGAGCATATGCATGTGCTCAAAGGATATTCCAGCCACACGATACATCGGGGTTCTCCGTTGGGGACTTACGTAGCCAAGCCTTCCCGAGGCAATTGGATGATATCTTACGTCTACCGGTGCCGATTCTAGGCCCGTTTGGCCAACGCTGTGGCACACGCCGCTGACTATTCGTCGGTAACGCAGCCTTCAGACGCGCTTTTGACGTTCTTGATGTACTTGAATAGCGTCCCGCGCTCGGCCTTTAGGGGTGGAGCAGTCCAGGCTTCGCGGCGTCGCGTCAGCTCCTCTTCAGAAACGTCGACTGAGAGTTCATTCTTTTCAGCGTCGAGCGTGACGATATCGCCGTCGTGTACCAGGCCAATCGGGCCGCCTACTTGTGCCTCCGGTGTGACATGCCCGACGATAAATCCGTGCGAGCCACCGGAGAATCGCCCGTCGGTAAGAAGTGCTACATCACTGCCTAATCCTGCACCCATGATGGCCGATGTTGGCGTTAACATTTCTGGCATGCCGGGGCCGCCAGTGGGTCCTTCGTAGCGAATGATAATGACATCGCCCTTGCCTATCTGCTTGTCTTCAAGTGCCTTCAGCATTAGCTCTTCGCTATCATAGCACTTGGCTGGCCCAGAGAAACGCAAGCCTTCCTTGCCGGTAATTTTGGCAACCGCGCCCTCGGGAGCCAAATTCCCCCGAAGAATCTGGATGTGCCCGGTAGGCTTGATGGGTTCTTCGACGGGCTGAATGATAGTCTGTCCGTCTTTGAGACCTGGCACTGACTCTAGATTTTCGCCGAGCGTTTTGCCGGTTACCGTCAAGCATTCCCCATCCATATAGCCCTTTTCAAGCAAATACTTCATAGCGGCCGGCGTGCCACCAATCGAATGCAAGTCCTCCTGGACGAATTTTCCGCTCGGTTTCAGATCGGCAATGTAAGGCACTCGGTCGCTAACAGCTTGGAAATCATCGATCGTTAGTGAAATCCCGACACTCCGCGCCATAGCGATCAGGTGCAATACGGCGTTCGTAGATCCACCTAGTGCGATTACGACGACCATCGCATTCTCGAATGCCTGCCGTGTCATGATATCGCGAGGCTTGATGTCTTGCTCAAGCAGGTGCAAAACTGCTTCGCCCGCTCGGTGGCATTCGTCTATCTTGGCAGGGTCTTCGGCCGGGATGGAGCCGCTGTATGGCAAAGCCATTCCCAGTGCTTCGATCGCGGAGGCCATTGTGTTCGCCGTGTACATGCCGCCGCAAGCACCTGCACCCGGGCACGACCGCCGGACGATTTCTTCCCGTTCTTCGTCTGAAATTTCTCCCGCCAAATACTGCCCGTAACACTGAAACGCAGACACGATATCCAGACTCTTGCCATTCCACTTGCCTGGACGGATGGTGCCTCCATAGACCATCAGTGCCGGGCGATTCAGCCGCCCCATCGCAATCAAGCAACCCGGCATGTTCTTATCGCAGCCGGGCAAGGTCACCAACCCATCGTACCACTGGCCACCCATGATGGTCTCGATGGAATCGGCAATCAGATCACGACTTTGCAGCGAATAGCTCATGCCTTCGGTGCCCATCGATATCCCATCGCTAACACCGACGGTATTGAATCGCATTCCGACCAAACCCGCCTTCTCAACACCTTGCTTGACCGCGTCAGACAGCTTGTTGAGGTGCATGTTGCACGAATTGCCTTCGTACCAAACGCTTCCAATTCCCACCTGCGCCTTGTTCATATCCTCTGGTTTTAGGCCAGTTGCGTACAGCATTGCCTGTGAAGCACCCTGACTCTTCGGTTGAGTAATACGACTACTGTAGCGGTTCAGTGGAGTGTTCATACGTGCTTCGATTGCGAGGAGAGCGAATGAGTTGAGTAACGTGGAAGGATCGCCAGTCGGACGTAACCCGCGAGAACCGGACTTCAGCGGACTCTGAGTGGCTTCATAAGTGCCCCCAGCGTAGCAGAGTCACGCCCGCGAGCGCCGATTAGTCTACTAATTCCGCCCTGTGGTGGGTAGGATGCAGCTGCGCAAAGACCCTGCTCCCCAACGACACATCATTGAGCGGAATGGTTCTAGGAAACCGAGAGCTGGGATAACGGGTCCTGAGAAAATGGACCCTGAAAAATGGACTCTGAAAAATGGACTCCGGGAAACAGATCGTTAGGCTGCATGCTTTTTGTGAGGCTGGGCCAGATTGAAGAGGCCGAAAATTTCGTCGCGGCTTAGCCCTGTTTGTTTTGGTACACCCGTGTCGGCGAAAAGCTGGTTAAACAGTTCGCGCTTCTGCTCCAAAACATCATGGATTCTTTCCTCGATCGTACCTGCGGCCATCATGCGTGAAACCGTTACCGCACCTGCAGCTCCGATTCGATGCGCTCGGTTGATCGCTTGGTCTTCGATGGCGGGATTCCACCAACGATCGAACAAGAAAACGTATTCGCAAAACTGAAGATTTAGCCCCACACTGCCTGCTCCGTAACTCATCAAGATCAAGTGCTTGGAAGGGTCTTCCTTGAACTGCTGGATCACCGAATCGCGTCGTTTGGAAGGGATCCGTCCGTGGTACTGCATCGGTCCGAAACGGTCGAGCGGGTCTGCGATCTTCTCCAGCGTCTCAACCCATTGGCTAAACACGATTGCCTTCTTGCCGCTAGCAGCTATTTCCTCCATGTCGGCCTCGAGCCGTTGTAATTTGCAGCTAGCGCCGGTCGCTGGATCAAAGTTACAGATCTGCTTGAGCCGGAGAACAAGCTCGAAAACGTGCTGGATGGTCAGCGTCTCCCCCATATCCTCTAGCTGAACAACACCTTCATCTTCGGCGGCACGATAGCTGTCATTCTGCGCTGGAGTTAGGTCCAACTGATCGTCGCGGTACATCTTCGGCGGCATATCGGTCAGAACTTTGTCTTTCGTCCTTCGGAGGATATGATCCCGCGTCGCCTTGCTAATAGTTTTCAGCGGCATATCGGTGCGCAAGTAGCCTGGTGCCAGGAATTCGAAGATATTGACGAGATCTTCGACCGAGTTCTCGATCGGCGTTCCTGTCAGCGCCCAAGAGCGGCCGCGCGGCAAGGCTCGTACGGTTTCGGCCGTTGTGCTGTTTCTGTTTTTGATCCGCTGGGCTTCGTCGAGCACCACGAGATCAAAGTGTTGCCCCGAATCGTGGATGAATGCGTTATCTCGCATCAGCAATTCGTAATTCGCAATCCGCACTGGAACACCTTTTTGCCCCCAGATAAATTGCCGTTTTGCCGAATCGCCCTCGATCACAGTCACAGGAATCTCAGGTGCCCACAGACTGAATTCACGCACCCAATTTGTCACGAGAGGTTTGGGACAAACCAGGAGAATGTTGCGAAGCTGTCCAGCCAGCAGCAACATGCGGATGGTCGTAATCGACTGCATCGTTTTCCCAAGCCCCATTTCATCGGCCAGGATCGCCGTCTCGCGTGGGAACAAGAAAGCGATACCATCCATCTGATACGGGAAAGGTTCAAATGGAAACCCAAGTTCGCTAGACGCTGCCAATGTTTCCAACGGCGGCTGCAGGACGAAATAGAGGCGATCTTCCAGCTTGACCAGATCGACCGGTGGTTTGATTCGCGTGCGTTTGCGTTTCGGCGGTGGCCCGGCTTTGCCGCTAGCCCCAGGTGCCACCGCTCTGCTCCCTTGTTCAGCGTGGCTTGCTGGCTCACCTTGGCCAGACTGTTCGGAAGATAGATTCGGATCTGGCTGAGATAACAACGGAACCGCTTCGGGGAAGCTAAAACCCACGACTTTGGGACGCTTGGACGTCAGGCGAATGGGAGCGGTTTTGATAGCCTCACTCGTGAGGTCCCACCCTTGAACGTCGACTTCAAGCGGTCGCTCGAGAGTGCCTTGCCAACCCGTTGCACGCAGAGTAACGGTAGTGAGTTCCTCTAGCTGTAGACCGGTAACGAATTCAATCGCCGCACCCGAAGCTTGAGAACTCTGCATGCTATCCTCTCTGACTTGGTACTATTGTCGCAGCACGTTGCGGAGTGTGAGCCATCAGCGCGTCTCGCAGCAGGCGTATTCACGATGCTCACGGTCGCCGGTCAAGCCGCCTTCGTGATCGGATGCGCTTCCTCGAGCGCTTCGACGATTCGCAAGAAAGGCTCTTCGAAATCGAAGCTCGGATGCACTGCGCTGCTGAGGTTGCTAAGTGCATCCGATGGTGGCACTCTCGACTCTAGGCACTCGATCTCAATAGCAGCGAAATCCACCGCCCTAGTTTGCAAACGTGACTCAGCTGGCGTCCGGAGCGACCTGTGCTGGTCTTCCACCGGTCGAACGTAACCGATGCTGTACTTCGAGACTTGGGCAAGTGCTAGCACTGGGCGGCAATCTGTCAAACACAAGTCAGGTTTCACTTTGCCTTTGCTCAACAAAGCTGCCGCAATCTGCTCGCCACATACAAAGTCTTCCAGCGTGGGGCCGTACAAGACTTCCTGTGCGCGGCTTGGTCGCACCGCCATCGTGCACTGAAACTCCAGGGGGCGAGCCATTTCATTTACGACTAGATAACCACCAAAATAGCCGTGCTCGGCGTGATGCCGAACTGTCAAGAAACCGAGTGCTGCGGTCACTGGTGTCCTTCGTGAATCGAGTTACGCAACGTTAAGGTGCCCTGAATGAAAGGCAGCGTGAGTTGCTTTGCTTCTATCATCGGCCGATTTCTTTTGAGGCGACAACATCGTTGTACCCTCGCATCTGAAGTCATCAGACCGCACGATATGCGGCCCAACCGCCCGGCCGAGTCTAAGGATCTGTTCGTATCAAGAGTGTTCGGAATGCCGGTTATGCCGACTTTAACTGGGTTGGAGTGAACGGGCGCTGCCTGCCCAATTTGCAGGTTTTACGTTTGCAAGCATTGCTACTTTCTCGACTCGATCCGTAGTTCGACTATACTGATCGCTGAACTGCAGCCAGCGCACACCAACGGAGATCTGCCGTGGGGAACGACCCTTCTCAGTATTCACCTATCTTTAGTATCGACGTATCCGCCGACAATAATAGTTCGCGGCAGTCGAATGCTAGCAATGATGACGTGGTAATGCGTCTACTGACGCAGATGGTCGCGGCTCAACAAAAGCAGAATCAGCTGCTCGAGCAGTTGGTGCAAGCCAACGTAAATACGCAAAAACAGCGCCAGACAGAACTGCAGCAGTGGAAAGACGCAAATCCTCGGCTTGCCAATGCGTGCCGTGATGCGGCTGAAAAGCTGTCGAACGTCCAAGCTGAGTTCTTGGAAAAGCTGACAGACGAAATCGACGTACACGATGAAGATATGTACGACAGTGAATACGCTCTCAACGAATTTCTAGATCGCTTCGGCCCGCGGCTTGCGCACCTAAATGGCGTACTCCAAGTCTTGGCACAGCTTGGAAGTGGCCAACCGACGCCACATCAATAGCGATCCGTGGGTTGGGACGGCTGCGACAGTTAGGTTCAACAAGCTTCTACATCGGCCACTTCCACATCGGCCAATGCGCGGCCCGCGAACTTATTTAGCGGTACCGTCTTTTGGCTTTACCAAACAGTGGAAGCCAACGCACTGTTCTTCTTCGACGCGTTGTTCGTGTGCACCGGCCAAGAGCCCGTTTACTACCGCCGCCTGCTGAGGATCCAGTGCTGCCGACACGATGTGTTGTTTTCCGCCCGGACCGACCACGACACTAGTAACAACCGCAACGGTACCCTCATGCTGCAACGCGGCCAATACGTGTTCGCCTATTTGCGTTTGCATATCTTTGACAGTTGACACGAATCGCTGGACTTGGCCAGCTGTCGCATTTTCAACCTGTGGTGTTTGCCCTGCACTGTCAGAGTTATTTGCTTGCTCACTATCTTGTTCGGGGTCAGGTGTACTGTTTGGCGGCATCGTGGGCTCCTTTTTCACGGATTGATTCGTTGTGCCTTACGCAGCTATGCCTAGGCACTCGTTTCACTATAGGCAGGCTACGGACAGATGTCGATGAGCTGGCGACCACGCGATCTCGCTAGCCAGCCCCGGTGCAATGGATCGAGTAGAGGACGCAGGGTTGAAGATGCGGGCAATCACTCAGCAATGGGTGCTCAAACTCGCTTTCAAACTCAAGGCCGATTCGCTGCATAACTGCGATCGATGGTTGATTTACACGCGGAGCAAGTGAGTGGATTTTCGCAAAACGGAATTTGTGGAAACCCCAGTTTACTACCGCTGATGCAGCTTCCGTCGCGAAGCCCGCGCCCCAATACTCTGGCGCCAGACGCCAGCCACAGTCTACCAGTGGTGAAATGGGATGAGCAAACAGCTGCACCTTCAGCCCGACGAATCCAATAAAACTGCCGCTCGATAATTCATCTACAGCAAAGTAGGTGAAACCGTGAGCTTCGAAATGAGCGTTTAAACGAGTGACTAACGCTTGCGACTCAGCCGTTGACATCAAACGCGGGAAGTACTTCATCACCTGCGCGTCGGCATTCATGCGCGCGAACGGGTTGATGTCGCAGCTCTGCCACGTTCGTAGCCCTAGGCGTGGTGTTCGCAGGACATACTGGTCGCCCTCTCCGGCCGCTTCAGTCGCCATCATTGGACCTTCAACTCTGCGAGGGAGGTTTCTACCTTAGCAATAATCTCAGCAACACGTTGTCGCTCTGGGGGCATGAAATGATTGAATGGTTCGGCCAATCGATCAAGACAAATACCTCGTAGAGAAACCGCGCATTTCGTAGCCTTGATAAAACGGCTCGCATACTTGCCTACTTCGTAGATCCCCTGTAGCTCGTTTACAACATCCTGTATCTGCGACACCGTGACATCTTCGTTACCGCGGGCCGCTGAATAGAGTGCCGAAAACAGCTCCGGGAAGATGTTTGCGCCGCCATTAACTCCACCATCGCCACCCAGACGAACCGCCCAAGCGGTCAAGTGCTCTGGCCCAACAAGAATGGACCAATCAGGGCGTTGCTGTTTGAGCCCAATTAGCTGGCGGAAGTAATCTTGGTCGCCGCTAGAGTCTTTCACACCGAGTATTGCCGGGCTTTCGGCAAGTCGCTGGAGCGTGGGCAGTTCAATAGCGACTTTGGTAAGACTCGGAATGTTGTACAACATGACCGGAAGCGGGCACAGACGAACGACTTCGCCGAAGTATCGAAACAGCTCGGTTTGGCCAGCCGGAAAATAGTAGGGAGTCGAAAGAACGACCGCCTCTGCGCCGAAACGCGCGGCCCGTTCGGCCAATCGGATCGTCTCGGCAAATGCCGTGTCGGTCACTCCGACGAGCACCGGAATCCGCCCGGCTACGATGCGGC
>DNPC01000463.1 GCA_003501565.1 Planctomycetaceae bacterium
TCGTGCAGGCTGGCTACCCGACGACGTCGATTTCAAGATCGTCCGCTCTCTCATTACGCCACAAGGCGACGAGCCTTATTCAGCGGAGCCGTTTCGAGAGCCTGACGCAGAAGATAGTGATCTGCGTTAGTAAAAGCTCTCCTGCCCGAGCGATCTTAGTCCGCAAAACGATCGACCAATCCCTGGACACGGTACGGCAATCCTTGGATGCGGATGAAGCCTTCGGCATCGTCCTGGTTGTAGGAACCGCCAGATTCCATCGTGGCAATCCCCTCGTCGTACAAACTGTTGGGGCTGCTGCGCTCGATTACTATTACGTTGCCTTTGTACAATCGCAGTTTAACCTGACCATTCACAAACCGGTGCGACCGATTGATAAACGCCATCAACGCATCTAACTTTGCAGAGTACCAGAAACCATAGTAGACCAATTCCGCAACCGCGGGCATCAACGAGTCACGCAGGTGAATCAGATCGCGATCCAAAGTCAGCTGCTCGAGGTGCGCTGCGGCTTGGTAAAGCAACGTCATCCCAGGAGCTTCGTACACTCCCCTGCTCTTCATCCCCACAAATCGATTTTCAAGGATATCAATTCGCCCAATACCATTGCGGCCACCGATTTCATTCAGTTTTTCGACGATGGCTAGTGCAGACAAAGGCTCGCCATTGACGGCCGTCGGCATGCCTGCCTGGAAGTCGATAGTCACCTCCTCAGCCTGCTCTGGCGCTTCCTCAGGGCTAACTGTCATTTCGAAGTCGACCAGATCGACACCGCACACGTCCAGCTTTTCGAGCTCACCGGCCTCGTAGCTAATGTGGAGAACATTTTCATCGCTACTATAGGGTTTGGACGCGGTAGCCTTCACCGGAATGCCACGTTCCTCGCAGTAGGTGATCATCTCACTGCGTCCGGGAAAAGACTCACGCCACTCCGGAGTACGCCATGGTGCATAAACTTTAATGTGCGGCTGCAAGGCTTCGGCTGCAAGCTGGAAACGGCACTGGTCATTGCCTTTCCCGGTAGCACCGTGCACGTACACTTCCGCACCCACCTCTTCGGCAACCTCAAGAATCTTCTTGGAGATCAGAGGCCGTGCGATACTGGTGCCTAGTAGGTAAGGCCCTTCGTATTTGGCCTGCCATTTGAGACAGGGAAATGCAAAATCGCGACACAGTTCCTCGCGTGCATCGATCATCCGGACACTTTTGGCACCAATCTTGGTCGCCTTATCTTTCATCACCTGGCGGTCTTCGCCGGGTTGCCCAAGATCAACGTAGACAGCGTGTACCTCGTACCCCTGATCGATCAACCAGCCAAGCATGCAAGAGGTATCAAGTCCACCTGAGTAGGCCAGTACGCAAACTGCCATGTCTATTGCCCCATTTCCAATGATTGCTAGGTGCAGCCGAGGCTGCTCAATTCATAGTTTTCCACTTTTGCAATCCGCGCCGGGAACATCGGTATCGATGCGGCGTGCATTCAATTCGGAGAAGTTCTGATAAACTCGGTTTCCCGCCACCCTTCTCACGGGCGAATTGTCATATCGCTCTGAATAGTTGGCAACCATCAAGACTCGTTTTTGCCACTGTTTTCCTGACGCAGGACAGACAAATTGAGCTCTCAAGAGAATGACGCTGACGAACTACTGCGTTGGGCGGATGATCGCGGATTGAGCTGGAGCGAATTGGCCGAGAAAGTGCTAGCCCGCGGTTTGGCCAGCAGCTCTCATCGACCTGACCTTGATCGCCACCGCAGATGCGGATTCCGCGAAGTGATCTATGGGGAAGGCAAGTCTGCTAGCGACGTTGTAGAAATCGCTGGCCAACTTCTGAGCACTTCTTCAGCAAGCCAAGATCCCTCGGCTGAAGTTCTGGTCACAAGGTTTTCAGCCGATTTGGCCGAAGAGGTTCAGCCCAACTTTGCATTCAGTCGCTACGACAGCCAGGCTCGAACACTGCGTCTCTCGGCGGACCACTCTCCGGCCAGTGAACTGCTTGAAACAAGCGGCGGCCCTGCCCTGCCCCGCTCGCACGTTGCTGTCGTTACCGCAGGAAGCACCGACCTGCCCGTTGCGCTTGAAGCCGTCGAAACCCTGCATTGGATGCATGTGCCGGTAACGTTGACAACCGACGTTGGTGTTGCGGGTCCATACCGTCTACTGCCGCACCTCCCTCATCTGCGTCGCGCCTGTGCTCTGATAGTGATCGCCGGAATGGAGGGCGCTCTGGCAAGTGTGGTTGGCGGCTTGGTGGCAAGTCCCGTAATTGCGGTTCCAACCAGTGTCGGCTACGGATCAAACTTCGAGGGCATCACGACACTACTCAGTATGATGAGTAGCTGTGCCGCGGGAGTAACAACCGTCAATATTGATGGCGGCTTCAAAGGTGGCTACATCGCCGGCCTCATTTCAGCCGGCCTCAATCCCGACGACTGAGACTCGTTGGCCAAGGATGGTGTGGAAGGTGGATTCGCTAACTTACATCTTGAGCTGTTCAACGAACACACTGGCGAGACTGAGCACCAAAAAGAAACCGCACATATCAGTTATTGTTGTCAGCAGAGGCCCCGATGCAACAGCCGGATCTCTCCCCAGTTTCCGCAGCAACAAAGGAACGACGCCGCCGATTGAAACAGCAATCAAAGTGTTGAGTGCCAGTGCGAAGCCGACCACCAGACCAAGCGTCACATTGCCTTTCCAAATCCATGCAATGGCCCCCAATAAACACCCCACAACCACACCATTGATAGCTCCGACACTTACCTCACTGAACCAGACCCGGAGAGCGTCTGACGGTTTGGCTATCCCCAGCATCAGCTCACGAATCGAAACTGCCACCGCTTGATTGCCAGAACATCCACTCATATCGGAGATGATCGGCAAGAATGCTGCTAACGCGATGACAGCAGCAAGCGTGTTTTCGAAGTTGCTGATAATCGCAGCGGCCAGTAGATTCAGTACGATGTTTAAAGACAACCAAGCTAAGCGGCCACGGGAACGCACCCAGAGGGGCATAGACCGGATTTCTTCACCACTAACAATCCCCTGCCGACGCAAGAACGACCGATCTTGCTGCTCGATCCAGGCCTGGTCAACGTCGCTTCGCTGAAGAACGCCGATGAGTGCACCGGTGTCGTCAACAACGGGTACACCCAAGAAATGGTGTTGCTGAAAAAACCCATGTGTTTCTTCTAGATTCATGTCTGAGCTTACGCTTAGCGGGCTCGGAATCATGATTTGCGATAGTTGAGTATCTCGGGGCTGCAGCAGCAAATCCCGTAAGCGAAGAACACCCAGCAATTGCCCCTGATTGGCGTGGACGTATGCGTACTGTATTTGGTAGTCGCGATACTCCTCAGATTTCTCGCGCAAGTCATTGACGACTTGTTCGACTGTCCATTCGTCTGGGTACTGTAGGAATTCGCGAACCATCAGTCCGCCAGCAGATGTTTCCTCATATCCGCGGAGCGCGCGAGCATCGGCGGCCTCTTCAGGCTGCATAAGCTCCAAGACCTCTTCTGCTGCATCGGCCTGCATTTGACCAAGTAAGTCCGCTTGCAAATCACTCGGCAAGAGGTCAACAACAGCTGCGGCTTGCCC
>DNPC01000482.1 GCA_003501565.1 Planctomycetaceae bacterium
GTAGGTCACACTCGCTTCAACCTCACGCTTCCAATCGGCTGCCACGCTCGACTGAACGCTGACAACCCAAGCCTGCGAATTCTCGCCAATCCAGTGACACTCTCGTAGCGAGTATGCTCGGATTCATGCCTCGCGAAGGTTGCGTTTTGCGCAACTTCAAGACTAACACCATGGTTGGATCCCTGACCCTGTGCGGGTTGAATGGATCTCAGACGCTTATCGTGTTGGCGGGATCCAAGATAGCGAAGAGTGGTGAAGCGAGATCAAGACCTTCCCGTTAAGCTTGTGATACGCAAACGTATAGTCCGCCCGAGTCGCATCACCGTGCTGGTTCACAAAGGTATAGTGGCCCATATCCTTGTAGCCCAATCCGCCGGCTTTCAAAATCGGGCCGACTGCGCTTTGGAATTCAACGTGTTTCCAGTCATTGTTTAAGAAGCCGGGATCGTTTGGATAATCTTCGTCGCCGCCTACAAAATACGCGCGTGCACCTTTTTCATCCAAACGAATCACGTCTGCAAGCGTGGGCTTGAAGAGCAACGGTTCATCGGCTGATCCGAAGTCGTACAACCCTATCAGTGTCTCTAAATCTTTAGCAACAACGGCCTTAGCCCAAGCACGTTGAGCGTTGACAACCTCGGCCTTCGTAATCTTTTCAAAGGACCTCACGACAACCTCACCAGTAACGTACAAAACCCAGTAGCATAGAAAACATGGTGGAGTATCAAATAGATAAGTCGCTCGGTCAAGCATGCTGCCGATTGTGTTGGGCGACCAAATCGAAGAAACTGCCTTGTGAAGCTAACTCATAATTACTCAACTGCGACTAAACGAATTATGTTCCAAGCACCATTTCGGACTATCCGACATATCGCCGCGATCGGTTTCTTTTCGGTTTCTACCATTTCTTTGGTTGCAACACAGGCGTACGCGCAACCCTCTGTAAGCCTGACATTGCAATTTGGCGCAGAAGCCTTTGCCGAGCCGTTTTCAGGCGATGTCTTCGTTGCGCTATCTCAACGTGGTGAGCCGCGCAAGTCGATGCACCAATGGTTCGGCGCACCACCGCTGGCTCGATTTCGAGTTGAGAAAGTCGCGCCTGGAGGCACAGTGACCCTGGATTTGAATGCCGCGGAAGCTCGCCATCCTCTCGATTGGGGGAAGGTTGCTGGCGAAGAGTGGCAATTGCAAGCGGTTGCGCGTGTTAATTCGATCACGCGGCAAGCAGGCGACGGAGCCGGTGACGTGTATAGCGATGTAGTGAGTATGCAGCTCAGTGATGGAGCAAGCGTTAATTTTAACCTTGACCACGTAGTAACGCCGGAGCCGTTTAAGGAAACGGACCGAATCCGTCTGTTCGCCATGGAGAGTCCATCGCTTACGAAATTTTTCGGCACTAGTTATCAGATACAAGCCGGGGTTTTACTGCCGCGAGACTACGACCCAAGCGAAAAGTACCCGGTGGTCTACGACATACCTGGATTTGGAGGTACGCATCGGGGTATCCAGCGAATGTTGTCCCGGCTGTCCGAAGACAGCTATTTGCAGCAGTGCATTGTCGTTATTCCCGATCCAAGTAACCGTTATGGTCACTCGGTGTTTTGCAATTCACGTAGCATCGGACCTTGGGGGGACGCACTAGTCCGTGACATGATTCCTAAGCTCGAGATGGAATTTGGTGGGGCCGGCGCCGAGCACCGATACGTTACTGGAGTTAGCTCCGGTGGTTGGTCGTGTTTGTATTTGCAAGTTACCTACCCAGCAGAATTCGCTGGCTGTTGGAGTCACGTGCCAGATCCGATCGATTTCCACGACTTCCAACAGATCAACCTTTATGAACCACTGCCCAGCGGTGAAGCTCGCAATATGTATACCGATGAAAATGGCTCGCCTCGACCACTTGCGCGTCGCGGAACGGTAGTCATGTTGACTTACGAGGACTTCGTGCGGCGGGAACACGTTACCAACCCTGGTGGCCAGATTCGTTCATTCGAGGCAACTTTTAGCAAACCTGATAAAGCGGGGGAGCCTCAGCGAGTTTTCGATGTCGAAACAGGAAGAGTCGATCATACGGTAGCTCAGACCTGGCGCCCGTACGATTTGTCTCACCAACTGCTAACGAATTGGGATGATCTTCAGCCGGAGTTGGCGGGCAAAATCCACATCTTTGCCGGTGAACTCGATACGTTTTACTTAAACGGTGCCGTGGAGCGTTTTGAACAGCTGGCTGGCAAAGCGGGCATGCTTCAAGACATCGAAGTCAAAGTTGTTCCCGGCATGGCACATTCGCTTTACCGGCCGGGGCAGAAGCAAATGCTGGAAACGATAGCCAACCGTTTCGAAGCAGTTACGCCGTAGCAGTAAACAAGCGGCTAGAAACCGGTGCACTCACTGCGAATTCGATATGAGCCAAGATGCAATCGAGCAACGGGTTCGGGAAGGAGATCCAGACGCGCTGGCTGCGTTGTTGGAGAAAGAACGCGATGCGTTGATTGGTTTCTTGCGACGTATCACCGGTGAACACCTTTTACGTGTCGTCACGATTGATGACCTCTACCAAGAAGTGGCCGCAAGTGCATTGGCGTCACTCGATCGAGCTGCCAGTCCAACGCTAAATCCTGCGGCTTGGCTTAGGCAGCTTTGTCGTCGGCGCGTCACCGACGCACACCGATTTCATTTTGGCGCGGATAAACGGGCAGCGGCACGCAACCAAGCCTTGTCTGGCGATCGTTCAGCGCTTCAATTCGAAGATCTGTTGATTGCCAGCATCACATCGCCGAGTGAGGCGGTGAGCCGAGACATTCGCCTATCTCGAACCCATGCGGCGATTCAGTCACTGGGGCACGACGCATCGACGGTAATTCGCCTTCGTTATTTGGAGAACAAAAGCTTCAAAGACATCGCAGTGTCTCTGGGTAAATCTGAAGTTTCGGTTCGCGTGCTGCTGAGCCGCAGTCTCAGGAAACTCGAGCAAATGCTGCGCGAAGAAAAGGATTCTGGGCGCGATTCGCCCTAGGTTTCCAAGCCAGTTGGAGTTGGCGGGCGCTGTTCATCCGCGTCCAGAAAAAACTTTCGACGGATCCTGTAACAACCTTGCCGTTTTCACGCTGAAGTAAGTGGCCAAGCAATCCACTACTTCAAACTCGGTGAGGACAATCCAATGAAAATGCCTGTTTCGCTTGCGATCGTGACGCTTTTTGTCTGTAGTCTGACAAACCCCGCCAGGGCCCAGAGTCGCCAGATTGGTGGGACTTATCTCTCAAATAGCAACTTCGCCTGGTGGAGCTTTCTTCCGCCCCCGAAAGCCTTTGCTTACTTCGACGAAAACGATTCCGGCGATTCTACGGTTAACGCTTTTCTGCTTTCCTACCTGAGCGATGAAGTTTACCCTCGATCCGACGAGACGTTTAACGATGACTGGATCGAAGACTTCGCCGATGACCTTGAAGATGATGGCATTGAGCTGATCGACTACGAGTCTTACGCCTGGACCGGGACCGAAGTCGCGATCATGGAACTAGACGACGCGATGATTGTTGTCTTTCGCGGTAGCCACGGTGGTGATTCCAATGCAGTTAATTTCTTTGCAGATTGGCTAACGGACATCAATGGCACGGCAATTCAACGAACGATTGGCTCACAAAGCGTCTACGTTCACGAAGGATTTTGGTACGCGTCCGACAGTGCCTATGACGACGTGTTGAGCTATGTAAGTGCTGCCCATGCAGAGGGTAAGAAGATTTGGTTGACTGGGCACAGTCTAGGTGGGGCCAACGCAACCATCACTGCGGCACGGCTGCAGTGGGAGGATGGAATTCCGGTACAAGGCTTGCATACATTCGGATCACCGCGGGTCGGCAATCAAGATTTCAAGAAGCTTTTCACGGATGATGCCCCCGGCGGGATCCCAGCACTACAAGATCGCACGCGCCGGTGGGTCGTCGAAGGCGATTGGGCCACCACGCTGTTTCAGTTCTATCGCCAGTGGAGATTGCAATGGAGCTGGTGGGTGATGGGATTTGTTCCAACCTATTTTGACGTTCATTACTATCACGTGGGCCAAACCAATCTCATCAAAGATGTTGGCACCAACAGCTTCGAAATCGACTATGACATCCCAAGCAATCGAGGCATGCCAGCAAACCTGTCATCACTCAGCCAAGATGGCGAGCATATGCAATACACCGAGGGGTTGGCCGAAGAGATTGCCAGAGTGCTCGACTCCGACTCGCAGCAAACACAACGCAACACCTTGCTGAACCTTGACATTCGGTAGCCTTGATCCGAACGATCACGATTCATCACAGCCCCAGTCTTCCCCCGCGCCAGCATCTATTCCAGATGCTGGCGTTTGGCGTTTAAGGAGCGGTTGCGCGTTCGAGCGGACTTACCTCTGGCGGTGGGTATTGGGTTGGGCAATCACGATGTACACAACTGAGGCAAGAAAAGCACTGGAACTAGGTGACGGCTGCAAAGTAAGACGTGAAGACTTGATGATGCCCAGTAGTCCTTCGGGGGGCAAGGTTACGTCAATCGCCCCAAGACGCGGCACGGACTACCAAAAAGGAACGGAATCCGTATTCGAATTATCTCGGCGGATGGATTGCATCGTAGACTTGCGAAAGGAGTATACGCCCCATGCGCCCTGGCTTAACGCTCATCGAAATCGTTGTGGTCATCATTATTGTCGCAATTGTCGCGGCGGTGGCGATTCCCATTGTCGACACGCGGATTAACGAAGCTCGCTTGAATGCGTCTGTGCAGCAGTTGCAGATTATCGTTCGTGCTTGCGAAGTGCACCGAGCAAGCAGCGGTAGCTGGCCCCCCAATGTTCACTGGGGAGTTGTGCCGCCGGAAATTGCCGACAATCTCGGTCCAGTAGACTTCTCAACTACCCCGCTGGGTGGAGCCTACGATTGGAATGGTCCGGGAACGAGCCTGAGTGCTTGGGGGATCTCAATCCGGTTTGTCAGGAGTAGCGACGCACCCCTCACGGATTTACTTGCCGTTGACGCCGAGTTGGACGACGGAGATTTGAGTACCGGTGCAATTAGAATGCTCGGCGGCCGCTATTTCCAGTTTTGCGTCGAGTGACACCGGACACGTTCACGAAGGCGTTCCAGCAAAGCGACTCTCAGCGAATCTAGTTGGCAACGGTTACAATCCTGCACAGACGCAGGTGACCACTCAAGATAAGCGCTTGCTCGACGAGAGGATCCGCTATAACTCCAGATTGTACCTGGGGGGCGGGATGAGTGACCGCTACGTTATCCAGCCCTTTCGAGTTCCGCCAGTCGGACGGCTACCACTTTGTTTGGTACATCAAATACAGCGACTCTGCATCCTCGGCACGGTTGGGGCCGGCTGTAGCTTCGAGGAAACCACCGCCGTAGAGCTTGTTGTAGCTTACCATGACATCGGAATAGCGAGTGAGGCGGCAGTTTAATACCAGGCCAATCTCATCACCGACGTTGTTGCCTGCCATACCCGTTGGGTCGCGGCGGATGGGGACTCCGCCTGGGTTGTAGAGCGCATCTCGACTCTCATCCAACCAGAAATGGTGATATTGAGCCCAGGCCATTAACCAAGGAGCTGGGTATACGATCAAGTGAGCATTCGCATCATGAATGTTCTGCCTACCTACTAGGTCCATCCAACCCAAGTAGTAATGCGAGAACGGAAAAAGAGGATTGAAGGTATTGGACGTTCCACTTGTGGGATCGGAGTCTCCGCTGGCGTAGTCATAGTACAACCAGAAGGTCGGGCTAAACATGGCTTGTTTGAAGCTGTGCCCGATACCCGCTGTAGCCATGCCAGCGAACGCGTCATTTCCTGATTGATCGCCGAACTGCAGCGCGCCTTCAAAATCCCACAAGAAGTTTTCGTCGTTCCCTGCCCACCTTGAGCCTA
>DNPC01000086.1 GCA_003501565.1 Planctomycetaceae bacterium
AATCAAAGCTGTTTCGCAAGCCGCTGCAGACAACAGTCTGTTCGGTCCCATCAGGTCGGAACTTCAGAACGAACCCGCCGGTCGTATGGCGCGATGATTCGAAGCCAGGTGGCATCAGATGGTCGAGTCCATCGGTGGCCGACGGCAGAATCCGCTCGACTGTACCCGGGAGAGGAGTACCATTGCCACACATCATGTACAAATACTCCTCGTTTGGCCCGACCACAACGTTATGAGGCCCGTGTTCGCCAGATGCCTCAAGTGCAACCACTTGTGTCGAGACGTCGTATTGATCATCGCCATTTGTGTCGGTCAATCGATAAAGCCCGGGCTCAGTCGACTCGTTCCCTTCGGCGACCGTAACGTACAATGAGCCGTACGCTGACAGTAGTCCGTGGCACCACCCCATCTCCTCAGCTGCACCGGTCAAGCGCCGTGCGACAACTGCACTGGCTTGCCCTTCGCCACTTTCTAACCGATACAATCCCGGTTTATGTTGCGCAGCGCAAATCAGTCGGCCCTTCTGGTCAGTTGTAATCGCTGTCCATGACCCCAGGCTCTCGGGGACTTCAAAGTGCTTTTCGACGACGAATCCGGGCAAAGTCGTGATGCCGCCTGCTTCCGCAGGGTCAAGAGGATGCCCCGGCTGATACCAGTAGGGTTGCTCCTCTTGTTCACTTTCAGCTTTCTCAGTCTCAGCTATCTGTTCTTCGTTAGACGAGTCTCCTTGTGCGATCGCTGGCTTACACGCAAACAGGCTGAATACAAGAAGCAGCAAGAGAGAGCTGGATCTACGCATGATCATCGAAAACTCTTGAAAAACCGTATGAAGATGTAAATGCGAACTGTATTATCGCTGCTTTGAATTCTACAGGAAAGTCGCTGCCTCGCTTCGAGAGGGAAGAGTGCTTCCCGGTTTTTGACCGCATCGCTATCCCTAGTGCAAAATTGCGACTAGCTTCTAGGCGCGACTAGGAAGGGAACAGGAAACTCGGCGAGGTAGACAGCTTGCTGCGTCACCGGAAACTTTACTCTAGCTAGCGGCATTACCTTGCAAACAGCGGTGTGAGTCTACCCGCGTACCTATGCATTACAGCCGATGTAGTGCACTGGCGCCCGCCGGCGTAACCAGCAAATCGCTGCTGTCTATTTCGAGCAAACCAGCGTCAACGAGTCTAGCGATCCTACGTTGAGTGCTTTGCGGCGTGATTGCCAGGCCGCTGAGCGCTGGGCGACCTCCCTCTGAGACTAGCTGCAAAACCAACAGTTCGAGCATCTCGTTGCGGCGGCCTCGAAACTCGAACCATCGGGCTAGCAAGCCTTGCTTGGGGGCGATCGCCAGCGTGACCAAGAAAACCACACCGGCCGCGGAGGCAATCGGTCCAGTTGGCGAGGTGTCTATCTGAACAGCCACATAGAATCCGACTAAACAACTAACTACGCCTGTGCCCGCGGCCAAACCAAGCAACCACGACAAACGGTTGGTGAGCAAATATGCCGCCGCCGGAGGCGCGACCATAAGCGCCACGATCAATACGCTCCCGGCAACTTCAAAGGCAGCTACAGTCGTGAGCGAAATCAGGCTCAGAACCACAAACTCCATTAAACCTGGCTTTAGTCGTAACCGCTTGGCAAGCTGAATATCGAAAATACACAGCTTCAATTCTTTGAATGCTCCAATTACAACGACTAAGATTGCGCACAGCAGCCCGCCCATGACATACATTGTGCGTGGTCCCCAGTCGCGTCCTCCAAGCTCCAACTGATCCAGTGCCGCGAGCGCCAAATTCCCGTCGATGATGCACTCGGAGTGAAAGGGCGTGTTTCTCAATTTCGTACTTACGAGCAACACGCCGACGCTAAACATTGCTGAGAACACAACGCCGAGGCCTGCATCGTCATCGACAAGGTTCGTTCGCCGCAACAATTGCGTCAACCAAATCATCAAGAGCCCACTGGCGGCCGCAGACACGATCAACCATGGCGAGGAATAGTCACGGGTAACCAAGAATGCCAGCACCAAACCTGGCAAGACGGCATGGCTAAGCCCTTCGCTTACCATCGCTCTGCGACTCACCAACAAGAGGCTCCCGCACAGAGCGCAAGTTATTGCGGTGACGAGCGCTACCGCCAACGTCCAAAACTCAAGAGACAACCTTGCGCCTCCTGTGTAGCAAGCCACGACCTGGCGCAACGACCAACGAGAACGCAAACACAGCGGAAAGGATAAGGACAATTACTGGCCCGGTGGGTAGACCGCTCCCCGTAGCGCTTACGACTGCACCGGCAGCTGCACTCGCGGCACCGATACAAGCCGCAGTAACACACATGGCGGCCATTGACCTCGTCCATTGACGTGCCGAAGCTGCTGGGGCAATCAATAGCCCGATCATCAAGACTACACCTACGATCTGCAGTCCTACCACAATTCCAATAACGATTAAGGCCAGCAGCACAACCTCAAGCATCTGAATTGGCATCCCAAGGCCGGATGCGTAATCAGCGTCGAACGTGAACAACTTGAGTCGATGCCAAAGCAAAGTCATCGTTACTAAAGCAGCGACACCAACGATCGCAATGAGCCAAGCATCGCCACTGGTCATCGTTGCGGCCATGCCGAACAGATAATCATCGATCCCGTTGATACCGGGTATTGCTGGCTGCGAACGCTGCAGGAACCGTAGTAACATGATCCCGGTTCCGAAGAAGATCGCCAGCATGATCCCCAACCCCGCATCAGGCTTTATTCGTGTGTACGAAGTGATCAGATCTGTGAGGAACAGCGATGCCAATCCCGCGACCAGTGCTCCCGTCAGGAGTATTCCAATTGACTTGCTGGCGGTGCCCGTCAGGAGGTAAGTAAACCAAAACGCGAGCACGATCCCTAGAAGAGAGGAGTGAGCGACTACATCGCCGACCAAACTTTGTTTGCGCAGATATGCAAAACACCCCAGTGCACCACTCAGCGCCCCGATCATGGCACTACCGAGCACAACCAACTGAATCGTGTAGTCACTCCAGAAGTCTAGCATCTTCGCTCACGGCAACTGTTTAGGAACGCTACCATAGGCAAGTGCGACATTCTCGCGAGTAAACGTTGCCGGAGTAGGACCACAGGCGACTAGCTTTTGGTTGATGAGGGCAACGTGATCAAAATACTCTGAGACTGAGGCCAGATCATGATGCACTAGCACAATCGTGTTGCCGGCTCTTTGCCGCTCGCGAAGCACTTCGATAATCAAACCTTCTGTCCTAGCGTCCACGCCCGCAAACGGCTCATCCATGAGATACACGGATGCTTGCTGTACAAATGCGCGAGCTAGAAACACTCGCTGCTGCTGCCCGCCAGAGAGCTCGCCAATCTGGCGGTCGGCCAAGTCATCCATTTGCACTTGCCGCAGCGCGTCCATAGCCTCCGCACGCTCTTTCTTTCCCGGGCGTTGAAACCACCGCAGGCGTCCATATGTGCCCATTAGTACGACATCAAACACCGTCGTCGGGAAATCCCAATCCACGCTACTACGTTGGGGCACGTAGCCAATGGCAGCGTTATGATTCCCAATCGAAGGGTGCAACGAGATCGATCCGGACAGTTTTCGTACCGTACCGAGGATCGCTTTTAGAAGAGTGCTTTTGCCGGCGCCGTTGGGACCGACGATTGCCGTCATCGCATTGAGAGGAATCTGGACATTCAAGTTCCAGACTGCTGGCTCTGCGTTGTATGCGACCGTGAGCTGATGCGTTTCAATGGCGATGTCCACCGTCTGAGCCACCTGTCAACTACTAGGATTTGTCAGGGACTCTGCGATCAAAGTCACGTTGGAACGGAACGCGCCCAAGAATGTGTCGTGAGGGGGTTCGCTGCCCAAATCGTCTGAATACAGCGGCGAATCGGCAATCCGAACCGACCAGTCGCGGGCCGCGCACGCCTCTTGAAGAGCAGCGGTTACTTTCGGGTTTGTGATCGTCTCGAGGAAGATTACTGGGACACGGCTATCACAAACGATCGATGCAACCTCACGCATCCGCTTCACATCGGCTTCAGCATCGTTGCCGACTCCCAGCACGGCTTCGGTCTCGAACCCATAGACTTTGGCAAAGTAGTTGAACGCGTCATGAGCGCTAACCAACACTCGTCTGTCGGCGGGAATCGCTTCAAATCTCTTCAACGCATATTCGTGCAGCGCCTTGATCTCAGCGAGGTATGCTTCGCCGTTGGACTGGTAAGCCTCCGCATTACCTGGGTCGATCTCTTTCAACTGTGCGACCAGTCCTTCGACGCAGCTGCACCATGCGGGCAAGTGGTTCCAGATATGGGGATCGAATGGCAACTCGGGATTGGTTTGGCCGTCTTCAACCCAGTCCAGACGAGCCTCTTCAGGAAACGCGCTGGCCATCGACCAAGTCTTGTCGCCGAACTCATCCGTCAGAAGATCGTGTAGTTTCGCCTCCAGATGGAAACCATTGAAGAAAATCGCGTCCGCGGCCTTCATTGCCTTCACATCCCCCAGACTAGCCTGGTAGGAATGCGGATCGATACCGGGACCGCAGAGCAACTTTATCTCGACATCGACCCCATCTGAAATCTTCTCAAGCGCGTCCGCAATGTGGCCTGTTGTAGCCACCCAAACCGGTTTCTTGGCGATGTCCGGCTCCGGCGTATTACATCCCGCCATTAGCCCCAAAACGAGACAGAAACAAAGCGTTAGAAGCGAAAGCGCCGTCTTCATAGAAAGATTCGGTTGAAAATGCGTTGTTTTGGCGGGTTGCCCGCGAAAAATCTTTGGGCGATCGTTCTTGCAGATTGAGACTTGCTAATCCGTATAGGCGATCATCGAGCCTCAGAAAGCAAGCTTCAAATCAGCGAACCGTTCGAATGCCACTGACATAAATGAGATTCAGTATCAATACCAGAGCATGTTTTACACAACTGCGGTTGTGTTTCAAGTCCAGTCCCCGTTCAGATTGCTTAATTGCCTGATTGATCGTCAACCAGTTCGCTTTGATGCGGTTCACTTAACGGCAGCCTGGTTTCAGCAGGTGGCAAGCCTACCACCCGCGCGGACGGGCCAAGAGCGCCGGGCGTAAGCCGCGAGCCTCTGCCAAGACGGCGGCAAGACATCCCATCCCAAGAACTTGCCCAAGTGCCCATCTTTCTGCTGACTTGGATGCAGAGTTTTGTCTAATAACGCCACTTAGTGAAAACGAGTCTCAGGTACGACTAATGACCGGTGTTTACTCTGGTTTGTTGTTTTTATTGCTCAATCGCCGAGGGTCTCTTGCCGCTGGGGTGCGAGACCTCTAGAGTTCCTCACAAGCCACAAAACAAAGAACGTTCTGGCGTGAACGCTGTCGTATCGATATGCAAGACGCCTTTAACCGCAAATCAACCATCTTTCCGAGGACATGATCATGAGTAACGACGCAGTCATCGACCAACTAAACGAGATCCTTAAGCACGAGTGGACCGGTGTGGCACAATACTCGCAGGCATCTTTCATCATTGAAGGACAATGGCGAGAGGTGTTCGCTGAGAAGTTCCAGGGTGATGCCAAGGAATCATTCAAGCACGCTCAACTGATTGGTGACAAGATTGTTTCACTCGGCGGAGTTCCTGTTGCCCAGCGTAACGACATCAAGCAGTCGCGTGATTTGACCGAAGTACTCCAAAACAGCTTGGCATTCGAGTCTAAGGCTGTTGAGATGTACGAAAAAGCGCTGGATCTAGCCGAGGGTAACCGACCACTGGTTATTTTCTTGGAAGACATCCTGCTCGAGGAGCAAGAGGGCGTCGAAGAGTACACCAAGCTACTTCGAGACACTCAGGCTTCCGAACAAGAAGCAAGTCAGCGAAGCGCTGGTTAGCCTCCGGTAGAGAGCTATTTGCGAGTTGCAGTAATGGTGGTGGCGTATGGGAATCATGCCCCACCATCTTCCCCTGGTATTCAATGCCGCCTGCGCCTGAGCGCAACGCTACTCAGCGACCTGGAAACGTTCTGCGCGGGCCACTTTGTAGACGCCACCACCGATAAGCGTGACGACTTTGCGTGGCAAGCTTCGCCACATCTTCTAACGCCCCATCAAAGAGCGCGCCGACCGATTCTTGCGATCGCTCTACAATCGCCGTGTTTGGCTGCCTGTTCGCATCTGCGCCCTAGTTTCTACTTCCTTCGGCTCTACTTCTTCTGAGCGGCCACCTTCAGGTGAGTTTCCCAATCGGGTGGATTCAAAACTGTGGAAATTACTGTTACTGTATGCCAGCTCACTGAGTAGGCTTGGGCAGATTGACGATGCTCCTCCTGCCATCGGCAAGCGAACTTATCTCATGACTCGGGTTCCCCGAGATCTTGCCGGTTGTTTGTTCAAGGATGAACTGCAGTGACAATCTCATCCCATTTTGAATCATCAGGAAGGAAGCATCCGTATGCATGCTCGTAGGATCGTTCTAGCTACACTCGCAATCGCCGCCTTGTTCTGCACCACCTCCAGTGCCGAAGAGATGAAATGGCTGACCAGCGCAGAGAAGGCTGCGGTAGAAGCAGAAAAAACCGGCAAACCGATTTTGATATACGTAAGCAAGAAAAACTGTTTCTACTGCGACAAGATGCAGAAGGATGTTTGGTGCCACCCCACCGCAACACGCCGAGTCCTGCGTGACTTCATACCTCTCAAGCTCTCGCTCGAGCGAAATCCCGCCGCGGTTCGAGCATTGAAAGTCAAAGGATACCCTACCACCGTCCTGTTTTCGTCCAAGCGTTCCTTTATTGGAAGCCTGCCCGGGTACAAACAACCGGCTGAATACTTGACCGCTTTGGATCGAGCCAAAACGGGGAAGTTGGCCCAACAGGCGCCTGCTACTAAGGTCCGCTAGGCGCCCCACGTCGCAGGCATGGATTGCGATGAAGGAACATCCCCTCGCAATTACGCAAGCAGGAGCCGCCCGAGTTTTACTGCGGCTCCTGCCAACCGCCGCATACCGTTTACCATGCTGCGTTTCTTCTCAACACCTTGCATCCCGTGCACCGCAAAGCCCCTGTGCATCTCAGAGACAAGCTGGCCACACTGTCCCAGCTACACATGACGCGCGGATTACTGCCCAAAGCAACACGATGCGTGCCGCGCCTAGTACTGCACCGAATACCACACCGAGTACCGCTTAAGGCACTTGGAAAACACAAGATTCGTGATAACGCTACCAAACGGTGGATCCATGGCTGCGATCCTTTGGCCAGCGCATGACGGGTGATGAACGTCGGCCTGACTCGACCGCCTGGGTCACGAAAAGAACATCTGTTGCTCTTTGTAGATCGCGTTTTCCCAACGTGTTTTCAATCTTGTTACAATCAAACGCCTTCGCGAGTTGGCAGGTGAATGCTACGCTGGCTGGCTGAAGAATGCTCTTCCGGTCACATTCTCCCTAGACTCCTCAAGCACATGCAACCTTTCAAGAACACCTCTACGCCAACGCGGTCGCTCACTGCGTTTTGCCTTTCGATCACGGCAATGTTCGCATCGCATTCAACTGCTGCCGAACCTGCTACAGAATCACGGCAACCGAACTTTGTACTGATTTTCACCGACGATCTCGGCTACGGTGATATCGACGGATTCGGAACGTCGGCCATCCCCACTCCGAACATCCAGGCACTTGCTGAGTCCGGCACAAGGTTCACCGATTTCTACGTTGCACAGGCAGTCTGCACTGCGTCCCGTGCTGCCTTGATGAGTGGCTGTTATGCAAATCGCGTTGGCCTGGCTGGTGCACTCAACCACAAGAGTGCGACGGGAATCAATCCGGATGAAGTCCTATTGCCTGAAGTCCTCAAGCAGAACGGTTACGCGACGGCACTCTTTGGAAAATGGCACTTGGGATTGTCGCCCTATTTTAGCCCACTTAAAAACGGATTCGACGAATACCTTGGAATCCCCTATTCGAACGACAACACTAAGTATCACCCAGTGTTGTTCGATTCGATGCCTCCACTACCGCTGTACGATGGCGACGAAGTAGTCGAACTCGACCCAGACCAATCACAATTGACTCGGCGATTGACAGAACGGTCGGTAAAATTCATTGAAAAGCACGCTGCCGAACCATTTTTCCTATATGTGCCACACCCGATGCCACACGTTCCAATCTTCGCGTCAGAGAAATTCGATGGCGTTACGAAACAGGGACTCTATGCGGATGTAATCGCTGAGATTGATTGGTCGGTCGGACAAATTGTAGAAGCCTTAGAACGTCACAATTTGCGCGACGATACACTCGTAATTTTCACAAGCGACAACGGCCCGTTTCTGAGCTACGGAACCCACGCGGGCAAAAGCCAACCACTTCGCGAAGGCAAACTTACATGTTTCGAAGGTGGGGTTCGTGTGCCAACCGTGATGAGTTGGCCTGGCAAGATTCCCGCTGGCAAACGAAACGATACACCGATCATGACAATTGACCTCCTGCCGACTCTTGCAAAACTGTCGAACAGTGAGCTTCCAACCAACAAACTAGACGGAGTTGATGTCTCGCGAGTGATCATGGGTGAGGACTCGGACGATCCACACGAAGTCTTGGTCTTCTACAGCGGGAAAGAGCTTCATGCGATACGTTGGGGCAACTGGAAATTGCATTTCCCACACAAGTACCTCACCCCAAACGAGGATCTCCGTAGCGATGGCAAGCCTGCCGGTTTCGGAAAACTAAAGCCGAAACCTATCACGCAATCGGGGGTAGAGGGTATTGCCAGTCGCCACGGCTACTATGTCAAGGAGTTGCCGCTGAGCTTGTACGATCTGTCACAGGATATCGGCGAGCAAAAAGACGTGTCTGCTCAGCACCCAGACATCGTGTCCAAAATAGTGAAGTTCGCTGAGGCCTACCGCAAGGAACTCGGTGACTCATTAAGCGGTGCCAATGGGTCCGCTCTTCGTCCGGTTGGTCGAAATGACCGATAACGCCCTCTAGGCTGAAATGCAGACTAGATCCCGCCGTAGTTCGCCGAGGCCATCGCTCACCACTGCATAAGCATCCTGTCACTGCGCTTCGGCGCTGGGCCAACCGCTCGCATTCTCTGCGCGAGCAAGACCGTCATAACCGCATTGCATAAGCAAATGTCGAACCAGATCGCAGTTTTCTCGGACCTTGATGGCTGTTTGCTGGATAAGCAAACCTACAGCTTCGCTCCAGCAGTCGGAACGCTCAAGCGGCTACGAGAGGCGAAGATTCCGGTCATATTGGCATCCAGCAAAACCGAGCCCGAAATGCTGCAGCTGGCTGAGCAGATGGCATTGGCCGATGCACCACTAATCTGTGAAAACGGTGGCACTATTCGTTGGACACGCCGAACTGAGCTATCAACTGAAGAATCCTCTGCTTCGGAATTGCGGACCATTCTTGGACACCCGCGTGAGCAAATCCTGTCGACACTTGCATCGCTGAAGGACCGTTTCGATTTTCGCTCTTTTGTCGATCTTGGCGTAAGCGGCGTCGCCAAAGCAACTTCACTGCCCGACGACAAAGCAGCTTTGGCGTGCACTCGAGCTTCCACCGAACCGCTGCTTTGGGAGGATGACGATAGCAAGCTGCCTGAGTTTCAAAGCGCCATCGAAGCTGCCGAACTCACATTGACGCGTGGCGGCCGTTTCTGGCACGTGTCGGGAAGAACCACCAAAGGCCTGGCCATGCAAGCAGTCGTAGCGAAGTGTTACGCAGGTTTCCGCACGATCGCGATTGGCGACAGCCCAATCGATCAAAGCCTCTTGGATGTTGCGGACTACCCGATCGGCATTCCCGCACCCGATGGTACCAGGTTGGTGAAAGTTTCAGCCACCGGACGCTTTGCAGAGTCACCTGGGCCAGACGGCTGGGACGCAGAGGTGTCGCGAGCGGTAGATTCATTGAGCGGATAGACGGCTGTCCGACTAGAAGCAAAGAGGGATCGAGTTGGATTTACCAGAACTGAACGGTTCGACGCGGAGTGTTGTTCGGATACCTGAACAGCAAAACGTAGTGGTGTCGGACCGAGTGCTGCGGTTGATCGAAACCAGCGAATTTCAGCGGTTGCGATCGCTTAGTCAGTTAGGGTTAGTTGCGCAGGTTTATCCGGGTGCCGTTCACACACGGTTCGAACACTCACTAGGTGTTTATCAACTAGCCAGAGAGGTCATTGCTCACCTGCTCGCCAGCGACGCAAGGTTTTCTGCCGAGGCAACGCCGGCAGAGATTTCGCTAGCGCTGGTGTCAGCACTTCTGCACGACGTGGGGCATTGGCCGTATTGCCACGCAATCGAAGACATGGGGCTCGACTGGGTAATTCGACACGAAGAATTCTTGGGCAATCACCTAGCTTCACCTGGGCTGGGGCAACTGCTGAACGAAGATTGGGGTTTAGAGGGCAGCCAGATCGTCGACTTCCTACGTTCACGACCGACGGCGGAATATAGCCTCGCTGGAACCGTTCTGCGCAATGTCCTTAACGGACCGGTCGACGTAGACAAGATGGACTACCTCGCCCGAGACAGCCTGCATGCTGGCGTACCCTACGGCAGAAACTTTGACTCCGCGCGTTTGATCAATAGCCTGTGCATCGACTGGTCGGCAGGTCGTTTATGCATCGACTCGAAAGGCAAGACTGCCGCTGAGATGCTGGTCTTTGCACGCTATGTGATGTTCAGTGAAGTCTACTGGCATCATGCCGTTCGAAGCGCGACCGCCATGCTCCAGCGGCTAGTCTTTGAAACTAGTAGTTCTCCGTCCGACAGGCAATCGATGCTGACGAGTTGGCGAACTGCAAGCGACAGTGATTTTCATAGCGATGTACTCAAGCGCGCTACCGACAATCAAGGGCTCACCGACCTCGCGTCTGTCGTGATTGGTCCGCAACGTCGGCTCTATAAACGCGTAGCGAATCTCAGTTGGTCAGATGCACCTGAACTGCATCGACGACTGCGGGCGATGGGCTTCGAGCAGTTGGTGCGGGCAGCGGAAGGCCTCGCGGAAAGGCTCGCCAGCGAACCCTGCTTGGCAGCAGCGAACATCACGCCTACCGATGTGCTGATTGATGCTCCTCCGCAAAAGCTAGAGGTGCAGTTCAAAGTGGCCATTCGACAAACAGCCTCAGGGGATTTCAGTCCACTTTCGGAGTTGTCACCGGTCGTGCATTCACTAGCGACGGAACAGTTTGATCATTTTGTCAAACAGGTGCGAGTATTCGTGAACCCAAAGCTGCTGGAACACATCTCGAAAGCCTCACTTAGCGGCCTGGTCACAGAACATCTCCGAACGCGAGTGTAGACGAACGACGCCAACCGACGATGCGAACCAACCTCTCATAGCTCGAAGAAGAAATCGCGGTCGCTTGCCTGCACCTATTCAACCGTTCCCGTCCACTTCAACCGACTCCAACTCGATAGACCAAAATATGCGGCTAGCAGAAGCCCTAAAAGGCTAAAGCTGAGAACCATATTGGTGTCCGCTCGATCTTCGGACAAGGCGACTTCAGCCGCGGTTGAGATAACTCCCACGACAGCACACACGGCGCAACCGGCGTTGATATAGGCTAGTGTTCGCTCGTTGCGGGCGTTTGAGTGGTACAGTACGGTCCACTCTGCGAAACCAAGGAAAGCAGATGCTGGAAGCAGCACTAAAGCACTCAGGAATCCAACCGCAGACTCAGGAGCGATAATCCCAACAACGCAAGCGATAGCCAAGAGCGTTGCAATCACGAAATTCAACAATGCGATGACTACACGGGTGGTAGTTCGCTTTTGAAACGACTTCTCTTCTCCCGCGCTGGGTGCCGCGTAAGGGTTCGTCACTTGCTGGTCGGATCGGTTCGACATCGCAGGTGTTCGTTGCATAAAAGAAATGTCCGCTGCAGCCAATCGACAGGCAGCAAGCTGATCCGGCCCGATTCAGTCTATCGAACCCGGAGCAGTTTTTCTTCGGTTAGAATAGACTACTCACCTGGATTTGCGAAGACTTGCATCACGCTTTCCGAAGTAGGATCGATGACTGCCGAGAACAATATTGCTGGAATACGTGATGGAGGGTCAAACCCGTTTCGGCCGCCACTGCAAGATCA
>DNPC01000088.1 GCA_003501565.1 Planctomycetaceae bacterium
GGTCTGCGGGTTGTTTCGCTGCGTGGCGTTCAAGAGCAGCTACGAAGCTCAATCGAAAAACAATCGGTGCTGAGTGAAGAAGTGCGATTCTTGGCTGGCCTGCAGCGTATCGAATACGTTTTCGTTGACCAAGAAAACAAAGACATTTTGATTGCTGGTCCGGCTGAAGGTTGGGTTGTCCGCGAGGACGCAAGTGTCGTTGGTGTTGATTCTGGCCGACCTGTTTTGCGGTTGGAAGACCTGATGGTCGCACTCAGCACAGTCGAAGCATCCCGCAAGTCACCGATCTCTGTTTCGATCGATCCAACTCCGGAGGGTCAAGCTCGCCTGCAGAACCTGCTTAGCCGAGTTCGGACTGGGCCGGGTTTCAACCCAGCTCAAATCGAGCCTGCAATGCGTAAAGCGTTTGGTCCCCAGACCGTATCGCTGACAACTGTGGACAAGAGTAGCAGGATGGCTGCAAACTTGGTCGCTGCTGATTACCAAATGAAGCGTCTGGCGATGAAGCTGGAAGATGCGCCGATCAATGGTTTGCCCAGCTACATGGACATGATTCGTAACGTAGGACAACCCGCTGGCAAGCAGCCGCGTTGGTGGTTGGAAGCTGACTATGACGCGATCGAACACTCCGCAGACCACACAGCCTGGCGTCTCGATGGCCAAGGAGTCAAGGCAATGACCGAAGATGAGTTTGTGTCCCAGTCGGGCGGTCGCAAGCGGACTGGCAAATCTAACCGCTTTGCTCAACAATGGGCCGACAATTTCACCGAGAAATTTGATCTGGTTGCCAAGCAGTACTCTGCACTCGGCGAAGTCCGCAATGTGATGGATTTGAACGTCGTTGCAACGATCATTGCATCGCACGAGCTTGAGCAAGTCTCGGGGCTAAGTCTCGCGAACCTGCGCGATGACGAAGTTGCCATGCCGCAATGGGGAACCCCCAAGCAACTTGAGCCTCAATGCAGTTTCGTTCGCGGAAGCAAGGGGTGGGTTGTCTCCGCGTCAGGCGGTGTTGCACTCAACCCTTGGAAAATCGTTGCGACCCAGATGAAAGAAGATGGTTCGGTAGGAAGAGTGGCCGCAAAAGCTGCCGCGGGTCGTGGCGGGAACTGGTACTGGGACTAACAGGCTAGCCACGCAATGCTTCCTGTGGGGCCGCACCAAGTCTTTTTCTTGTAGAAGCTATCGCTGGCTATCCACTAGCGTCAACCGAACTTTTCGGCCACAAGCCGTGTCGTTTCCGACACGGCTTTCTTTTTGTCACGGCTCTTCTTGGATGCAGCGACTTTGATTGCAGCGGCTTTGGCGGTGGCGAATTCCACCGCGGCGACTTTGTGATTATTGCAGGGAAAAATCGTATCCTTGAGGATTACTGCATAGCAAAGTATGATGCGGCCCCCTGGATGTTGCTGAAGTGCCGCGCGAAGGCAGTGGACCAGCTTTTCGACGTTGGCCCGCCGCTACTGGAATGCGATCGAAAGCAGGTGGTTGGTGCAAGCCGACTCAGAATTCCTCATTGACAATCTCTGGGCGAACAGGTGCAGTGCTTCGGTGGCGCTGGATTTAGTGCCCTTAAACTCGCTCGCACCGTAGGATGCTTGCATGCGTCACGTTCTTTCGGCACTGGTACAAAATGTCCCCGGAGTTCTCTCACACATTTCTGGGATGCTCGCCTCGCGCGGATACAACATCCATTCATTGGCGGTGGGAGAAACTGAGACGGCTCAACTTTCTCGAATGACCTTCGTCGTGATGGGGGATCAATCGGTAAGGGATCAGGTCCGAAAACAACTTGAGAAGATTGTTACCGTCGTCGAGGTCGAAGAAGTCAGTTCGCAGGACTGCGTCGAACGCGACCTGATGCTCATCCGAGTCAAAGCCGCGCCCGGTGCGGAACGGAGTCAAATATTTGAACTGGTCGATGTCTTTCGTGCCAAGGTTGTAGACGTTGGTCTGGAAGAACTGATGATCGAAATCTCCGGTCAAGAAAGCAAGGTGGAAGCATTCATCGAGGCCGTCCGGCCGTATGGAATCATTCAACTGGTACGGACGGGACGCATAGCCTTGGTACGCGGTGGAACGATCTCGGACGAGGATGAAGAGTAGCCCAGCCAGCTTCACCTGTAGAACAACCCAGTGGGTGCAAATCAATCCAGCCTACTCCGGCGGGCACTGGTACTTCTGCGGACACTGAAAATTCATATCTGACAGATGTAACGCGACCGCAGTAAGAGTCGCATCGTTGGGAACCTTTAACACTAAGCAGGACTAAGACGCCTCATGGCCGCAACTATCTACTACGACAGCGACGCAGACCTTTCCCATCTTAAAGATGTCACCATTGCGATTTTGGGATACGGCTCGCAAGGCCACGCTCAAGCCCAGAACCTCCGCGACAGTGGCTGCAATGTGATTATCGGTCAACGACCAGGCAGTGCCAATTATGATCTGGCCGTCAGCCACAAGTTTGAACCGATGAGTGTCGAAGAAGCGGTCAAGCAAGCCGATGTTATTAACATCTTGCTGCCCGATGAGGTGCAAGGTGATGTGTACCGCAACCAGATCTTGCCAAATCTATCGGATGGCAATGTCTTGATGTGCTCACATGGATTCAATATTCACTTCGGTCAGGTGGAACCGCCCAGCGGTGTAGATACTCTGCTGGTTGCACCAAAAGGACCCGGCCATCTCGTACGCAGCGAGTACGAGAAAGGTGGTGGAGTGCCTTGCTTGATCGCGCTGGGAGACGGAGCAAGTGAAAAGACGCGTCAAATCGGGTTGGCCTATGCCAAGGCTATCGGAGGCACGCGTGGTGGTGTTATTGAGACCACCATTGCAGAAGAAACAGAAACGGATTTGTTCGGCGAACAAGTTGTCCTTTGCGGCGGCGTCAGTGAACTAGTGAAAGCTGCCTTCGAAACACTGGTTGAGGCAGGCTATCAGCCAGAGATGGCTTACTTTGAATGTATGCATGAATTGAAGCTGATCGTTGACCTATTCTACGAAGGCGGTTTGAGCTACATGCGTTATAGCGTTAGCAACACCGCTGAATATGGCGACTACGTGACCGGACCTCGCATCATTACGGCTGAAACCAAGCAAGTGATGAAGCAAGTGCTTGAAGAAATCCAGTCGGGCAAGTTCGCGCGGGACTGGATTCTCGAGAACCGGGCGGGTGCTGCTTCCTTCAAGGCGACCCGTCGTCGCAACCGCGATCACGAAATCGAGACGGTTGGTCGCCGACTGCGAAAACTCATGAGCTGGATTGACGACAAAGAAGTCTAGTGTGCGACATAGCCGCGTGACCGATATCTCCAGCACTCGTCTTGGAAAGGCGTTGTCACGCTGGCCCCACTTGCTACACGACATTTTGCTAAAATCTCAACGCTCTGGTCAGACTTGATCAGGGCGTTTCTCTTTTGGTTCGCCGCTCGTCGATTCTTGCACTTGCCCTTTTGATGTGTACACCCGTCATGTTTCTACGCAATTTGCCGTATGTCGCCTCCTTGATCGTCTTGTTTGTTACAAGCATTGCTCGAGCTGCGGATCGTCCGAATATCATTTACTTGATGACTGATGATCAGCGATTCGATTCAATGGGGTGTATGGGTAATACGATTATCCAAACTCCTAACCTTGATCAGTTGGCGTCCAAGAGCACTGTGTTTGATAACGCCTTCGTAACGACCGCAATCTGCATGACCAGCCGCGCGTGCGTTATGACTGGCCAATACGCGGCTCGGCATGGCATTTGGGATTTCTCAACGACACTAACTCCGGATCAGCTAGCCAAGACATACATCGGCAAGCTTCACGCTGCTGGCTATCGCACTGGGTTTATCGGGAAATGGGGCGTAGGTCACCCAAAATCGGCTGACGGAATTCTTGACTTTAAAGGTGGTTTCCCGGGCCAAAGTCGGTATTTCCAAGGTGATGTCAAGAAGAAGCAGGGGCGACACTTGACGGCGCAAATGGGGGACCAAGCACTGGAATTCCTAGAAGGCTGCGATGCGAACAAGCCGTTTCATCTTTCGATCAGTTTCAAAGCTCCGCATTGCCAGGACTCGACCGATGTACTTTCGGATCAATTTCCGTCCGATCCCGCTTACGCTAGCCTGTACGAAGATGTGCTTGTCCCACCGCCCTACACGGCGGCGGCCGAATACCATGATCGTATGCCGGACTTTCTAAAGAACAGTATGAACCGCGATAGATGGGCTGTACGTTTTCGCTCGCCTGCCCGTTTCCAGCAGTCGGTCAAGGACTATTATCGCTTGATCACCGGTGTCGATACGGTTGTTGGACGTATCCGTACCGCCTTGGAACAACACGGCTTCTCTGACAATACCATCATCATTTTTACTTCTGATCACGGCTTCTTCTTGGGCGAGTACGGTTTTGCAGGTAAATGGACGCCGCATGACGTTTCGATCCGCGTACCACTGATCATCCACGACCCGACTGATCAAGCCGACGCACAGCGTCGCGCTGAAATGACTCTCGGGATTGATATGGCGCCAACTATCTTGGGCTTTGCAGGCGTCGAGGCTCCAGAGTCTATGCAGGGGCGAAGCCTGGTCGATTTGGTGCGGGGAGAAAAGCCGACAAATTGGCGGGAGTCATTCTTCTACGAGCACTGGTTTACAGCCAATGGGCAGATTGCCCCCAGTGAAGGTATCCGGGATCTCCGCTGGAAATACGGTCGATACTTGGAGCCCGAAGCGATTGAGGGCGGTGACTCACGCTGGGAGGAGCTCTACGATCTCAAATCTGATCCTCACGAAACGACGAACCTAGCCAACAACCCTGCATACGCTGATATCTTGCAAGAGAAACGCCAGCAGTGGAAGGACTATCGCGAGCAAGTTAAATAGACCTGTTAGATCTTGTTCGGCGCGCTCCGTGTATTCCGATCTGCAAGTCCGCCGCCCACTTCGTCAGAGTGGGTGTTGCCAATCGGTGGCTGGCCTGCACCCACTGGGTAATGTGTTGCGTCGGAAATGGTGATCATTTGCCTTCGGCCGCCCATTTCTTCATTAGGGCAATGTTCCTGACGATGGTCTGGTTATGTTCAGGATCGCGTACAGCAGTCTTGTCAATGTAAATCTGCATGTCAGAGGCATACATTTCGGGCGACTCAGGCGTAAGTCCTTGATCGTTCGTTTCTTCCATCCACGAGTCTAGCATCGCTCGCATCTTGGCCAGACGCTCCGAATAGGCAGGTTCGCTGGCCAGGTTGTGGATCTCGTATGGATCTGATTCGATGTCGTACAATTCTTCTGGAGGGCGAACTTGACGCGTGACCACCTGCTGCACTTCATCGAGTTTTCCGGCTGCGTCCCAGGCTCGGATCGCTTTCAAGATCGCTTTGGCGTCTTTATACGCGCAAGGCTGCAAGTAGGGACGCTCGGGAAGGAAATTGCGTATGTACTTGTAGCGTTGGGTTCGAACACTGCGTATGTGATCTACCGTTTCGTCGCAGCGATCGCGGGCTGAAAACGCGGCCTCTCGATGTACGTAATCACTAGCGAGAATGTCACGGGATTGCATGTGTTGAGGAACGGTGATGCCGGCTGCAGCCAGCGATAGAGCGGCGATGTCGATATGCTCGACCGGATCTGATCGGACTTGCCCAGCTGTAATGCCGGGACCTGCCACGATGAGCGGTACGTGGGTGCCTTCGTCGTACAGGAACTGCTTGCCGCGCGCGTGGCTGATACCATGGTCTGTCATGAACAACACAATCGTGTTGTCCAGTACGCCTTCGGATTCCAGGCGTTCGATCACTTCACCGACAAGTGCATCGGTAAGGCGAACTGAATCCAAATACGCCGCCCAGTCGCGAAGGATGTCTGGATGCCGTGGGTAGTACGGCGGCAAAACGACCTCTGCCACTTGCGTTGCCGAACCGAAACGGTCGGTTGCCTGTTGTGCAACCTGTTTCCAGCCTTGTGCGTCTTTCCCACGCCGTTTCCCACCTCGCGTCTGCAGCTGCGCGAAAAAGGGCTGTCCCTCGCCACGACCAGCCCAGTCATTGCCATCGTAAACCCCTTCGTCCCACTCGAAGTTGTAATCCGTTTTGCCGAGCTTGCCGTTCATCGGCCAGCCGCTGATCGTAGTGTAGTAACCCGCCTCTTGAAAAAGCCGCGGAACCAATTTGATGTGTTCCGGCAATCGGATCTTTAATTGCCCTCGTCCGCTACGATGATGGTGGGCTCCAATGCTCGTCTGGTACATTCCGGTTATGAAGGCTGACCGACACGTCGAGCAAACCGGCGCGGTTACGAACGCATTGGTGAACTTGACTCCTCGAGCGGCCAAGCGATCAACGTTTGGAGTCTCAATTGCCGATTCGCCGTAGCAAGAGAAATTGGCGGACATATCATCTGGGATGATCCAAACAATGTTGGGACGTATGTCCTGCGGTTTCGTTGGTATTTGCGCCGTAGAGACTTCGACGCTAGAAGCGATCGATAAAACAGCAGCGATTGCGTAGAATGCCAGATATCCAATTTGTCTACGGTCGAAGTGTTCCGAAAAACTCACGCCGATAATTCGTAACCTCATCTGCCACTCCTCGATCGAGACTGAGTGCGAGTCGCACGCTAAATGTTTAGAAGATAAGAACGGCGCGACTAAGCGATACGCCGCCGCCCCCGACGGGCTCTAATCTCGCAACATTGTACCGTGATCCATGTGGCGATTGCGTTCCCTGGGATCGAAGGGCCTCACGAGGTTTTCGCAGTGTTCCAGGGTAGTCAGCGGTGGAAAGTCAAGTTCATTAAACGCCATTGGAGATAAATATGGCCGATGGAGAGCAAGATGCAGTCTTCGAATTCGATAGGTTGATTGGATTCTGGAAAGGAACCTGCCGTACCTGGTTTGAACCAGAGAAACTTGCTGATACATCGAATATCGAAGGTCGGTTTGAGCATGTCATCAACGATAAATTTGTACGCCACCGGTACACCGGTTCGCTCAAAGGAAAGGAGCGTAGCGGCGAAGAAACGTTGATGCTCAACAGGATAACTGGCAAATACGAAGTTGCGTGGATGGATAGCTTCCACATGAACTACGCTATCATGATATCCACCGGCGAGGGGACTGAGCGGGGCTTTAGTGTACTGGGCGAATACGACGTGGGAGGTGGGCAGCCGCGTTGGGGATGGCGAACCGAGTACGTGCTACGATCCGACCGTCGACTTGTCATCCAGTCGTACAATCGGACTCCCGAAGGCGAAGAGGCGCTAGCGATCGAAATTGATTACGCACGCGCAGAGTGAGCGTGAGAGCGGGCCAGACATCCGCTGAGATTTTGAGGCGGACAGAACACCTACCGATGCTATAGGTTGCGAATTCAGTTGGCTACCTGAGAGCTTCCTCTAGCGGCCGGACATTTGGCAGGTCAGCAAGATCTTCTGGCCAAAGGGTCCAAACCGTAGTTCTTGCAAGGACCTGTTTACGCAGCTCCTCGCGCTTTTTGGCTCTTTTTTCGTTCTCGAGGATCTCGCGAATTTCCGGCTGAGCCGTTGCAAAGTCCTTGATGTGTGCGTCTTTACGATCGAGAACCTCGATAATATGGCACCCAGTTTCGTCTTCGATTACACCGCTAAGTCGATTGAGCGGATAAGTGAAAATCGCTTGTTCAAGTGTCTTGCTGCGGAGGCTGCCGAGCGTCGTCCATTCAAAAAGCCCACCTTCTTCGGCGGTCAAACCTTCCGAAGACTGCGTGGCTACGGCGGCGAATTGTTTACCCCCTAGTCGCATCTGTTCTAGCAGGTTCTTGGCTTGAGTCCGAGCTGTCTCAGGTGCATGATTTGAAAAGAGCAAGCTGATTTGTCGCCATTTCGCACCAGCGGGAATGTTCCAATCGCTGCGATGTGCACGGTAGTACTCCAGCAATTCTGCTCTCTCGATTTCAAACCTCTGCGGCGTGTACTTCCGTTCATATTCCATTGATAACGCTGTTTCAATGAACTGGCGTCGCATGACATTCAGTGAAAGCCCCTTACTGGTAAGCTTCCTTTCCAAGTCAGCAATGCTAGTTGCATCATATTGCTCAATCATTTGCGGAACTCGGGAGCTGAAGAAAGCTTGCGATGCCTTCGGAATGACAGACTCCCTTACTTTTTCAAGTTCGGCTGGAGGCTTGACACCCGCTGCATCCCGGAAGAACTCAAGATACATCGCTTTGATCGCAATGTACTGCGTTAGGATTTGACGGGTCAGCTGTGCTCGAACTTTCGCTTCATCGGCGGGCGTTGGTAACCGGTCCTTGTTATCCATAATGATGGGTTCAACGAATACACTCATATCGCCAGCCAGGATGTGCTCACCGCCGACAACCGCGATCAACTTGCCAGACGGAAGCAACTCGGCCTGCGCCATTTGAGCGTTCTCCTGGTTGGCTCCGGCGATCTGTGGCGGACGGGCTGACACAAGGGTGCCGGCAACACGCCCAGGAACGTTGGGAGATGCCGATGGAGTTGAGCTGGGGAGTTGCGATAGATTGGGCAGAGCCGGTGGAACCAAC
>DNPC01000342.1 GCA_003501565.1 Planctomycetaceae bacterium
TGACTGCGACTTCACCAGACTCAACGGCAGAAACCAAATCGTCCGAACCGTTGCGGCGAACAGTCCGGGCTGCATCGGCGAGCGAGCCCGACACGCCGACGGTTTCCGCAGCTTTGTCACGAGAGTCACCCGCCTTTTGTTCCGGTGAATTTACCGGAACAGATTTGGGCTTCCGCTTCTTGCGTTCCTTCGCCTCCTCGTCGTAGATGCCACGCACCTTGTCAGCGACCATCGCCAGTTGTGACTGACTCAGATGCCGCCGGTGCATGTTGAGCGACAGGGCGATGGACACCTCATCCATCTCCTCGTCGTCATACTCAACAAGGTGGTAACTCCAGTCGTACCCGAGTTCGTTGCAGGCACGCACCCGGTGACGGCCATCGATAATCTTTCCATGGCGAACGACAATTGATTGCTGCAGGCCATTCTCCGCGATGTCCTTTTTGAGTGCCTCGAATTCGGACTCTGACATGACTGGAAACAGGTCTGCGGCTGGGTGGAACTCCATTTCAAGCGACTGCATTTTCAACCTCCTTGACTGTAGCCATCAGCTGCGACTGGATTTCCAAAACGCTGTCGTGTGCGAAAGACAACAGCCCCTGCCCCTCTGAAAACCGTGATTCATGCTCTGCGATGATGGCTGCAGCTGATTGCAGCAACGCCAGACGGTTCCCCTCTTCCTTGGCTTTCGCCACGGCAGGATGAGCGTCGTTCAGATACACACACACTTCACTCTTGTCATATCGCCCCATCAGAGGCGAATCAGATTGCTGATACTTCATTCGCATGCCACGTCGCGGCATGGTGCCCTCAGCTTCGATGACGTCACCTTCGCCACTAACCACTGCTGCCTGTCCAGTTGTCCGATCAGAGCCTACAGGCAGAACGGTGCCCGGCTTTGACCTCGGTTTCCCCGGCCGACGTGACTTACCTTTCTTCTTCTGGCTGCCGATAAACGCATTCAGAACGCCCTCAAGGTCTGACAGAATCATCTGAGTCTCGAATGTCTCAGATTCGGCGGCAGCCTCCTGCAGCAGAGGTTCAATGCGGCTGAAGATTGCTTGCTCCAACTCGTCAATATGCTCCGTCAACTGGTCCTTGTTTTTGCCCAGCAACGGTTTCCATTCTTCGGCGAGGATTATTCGGCCAGCAATCCCAGATACCCCGTACTGGCATGTTCCGATTCCAGTGGCCTCAATGACCCTGTGGCAATACTCAAGCCAGAATGGGCCATTCGTGACTGGGCCGTTACACCTGCCGATCTCAATAGTGACATTCATCCCCGCAACAGCGAACGTGTCGCTCACGACATCTGTCAACGCAGGCAAGGCCACGGCCTGAAGTGTGCTGACTCCACCAAACGAGATCTTGACGCCACTCTGAATTGCGGGGCTGAACAGCCAAGCAATCTTCTTCTGGCAGGCCACACTTGGCAGGCCCTTGCTCGGCCAGAGTTCAAACTTCAGTCGCGTGTACGAGGCCTCATCCACCTCAGTGGAGGTAGGTTCCTCAATCGTCTGCCAATGGTTTTCGATCAGCTCATCAAGGTCGAAGGTGTACTCCGTCCGCCGGCCATCACACACAGTCAAGACATGCATTCGGGGACCAGACGACAACCAGGCCTCCTTAGCGCCAACCCCGTAAATTCCAATCTTTTCCTTCGGTCTTCCGGCATCGTCATGGTTGCCAAGCTGTGCCAGTGAGCGGATGTCGCGAACTCCACGACCATCATCAAACACTGACAACTCTCCCCGCTGGCAACTGATCGTCACCCGCTTGGCACCTGCATCGATCGCGTTGTCAATAAGCTCAGCCAGCACTTTCCACCATGGGTGGTTCTCCCTGACTTTGGACTTCATGTAGCTTGGTGTGGGCCTTAGATCCATCTGCGTCTCCTTTGTGCGCACGAAAAAGACGACACGGCGGTTTCGGGTAGCAGTCCGAGGTTGCCGTGTCGTCTTTGTATGAATTGGTTGCAACAGAACGGTTTCTCCATAGGAGTCTGCTACAACCGTCCGTGCGGCCATAAGAATACAACACCATCCATTGGATGTCAATTGAATGCATTGGACGGTCTGTGGGTGCGGTGTATTGAAACGGCCGCACGATCCGAAGACAGTTCGGCAATGGCAAAGAAAAGAGCAACTGGCAACAACCCCTCGCAGCGAGCGCCAACCATCACCTGTCGTGCGGGCGATCATGAGGAGCATGCACTGTTTGAGCGGATTGCAGCTCGAGAGCAGTTCGGCAGTGTTCCCCAGTGGATGCTTGAGCTTGCCCGTCAGCGAGCAAAAAAAATGGAATCCGCCCTCCAGTCGGGAATCTACGTTGTCATCAATGGTAGGCCCTACCCAGCGGATGAGGTCCCAGGGGCCAAACCGATTCCATGCATGCTCCGGAACGCGGCTGTAGTCTTGGAGACCAAGGCCTCCAAAACAGATGAGGAGCTGAAGCGAGTTTCTGAATGGCTTACGCATTGTGTTGTGCATGGCAAGTACGAAGAGCAGTCCGAGGCCATGTTGTTGGCGACGAGTCTTCCCAGGAAGCACTACAAGTACTTCGCTGAGGACCAACTGGTTATCGAGGCAATGAATAGGCATGACCTTGGCAGCTAAAGCACCCGCTCCCCAGTCTCCCGGTCAACCACATAGCCGCCCCAGAACCGCACAGCATACTTGGTGGCCGCCTCTCTGGTCTGAAACCGCCCCTGACTGAACCCGCAGTCAAAGGCCTCATACCGGCCCTCTGTGTCAAACGTTGATTCGGACTGCTTCGCTGTCTCGGGCCGCACTACCCTGAATCCTCGGTTCATCTGACCACCTCCAGCGTTCTGTTGATTCGCTTCTGTAACTGCTGCAGTCCCTGCTCTGTGGCTCGACGTGTTCCGTCCGCGTCGACGTGTGATGGCAACGAGGTGGAATCCAGCCAGCGGTTAACCATTCGAATGCAGACGCCGTATCGTTCGGCGACCTCTTGCACAGTCAGGGTTGATGTCATTGCGCATACCTTCCCCGTCGTGCGAGCAGAATCTGCGCGCAACGGTGGTGAGATCGGGAGTAGGAACGGATACGCACACACTTAGCGAGATGTGTATGCAGATTGGTCAGCGTGACCTGCGCGGGGGCTTTTCAGGCTGAGATCCCTGAAAGGAATCTCCCTGTCGTGCAGCGGCGAAATGCGATCGCCTGATAATCGGCAGAGGTGCCGGCGTAGAAATTCGGAGCCATCCTGGACGTCTCCTTCTTGTTGTCTACGGACCACATCCCGGGCCCGTGATGATTCGTCTTGTGTCGTTGTTGCGGGGAGGGACTTTAGCCTGTTTGTTTTGGAATTGCAAAACAAAACTCAGATGGGCTTTCGAGACAGCGACAGACTTTTTGTTCACCGCTAGATCTTGGGGCCGCATCTTCTGAAATCGCAATTGGATCAGCGGTGGAGATTTTCTCGTGTTCACTGGCATCTGAATCACGGTAGAGCGCCTGCGAAAATGGCGCGGAAGACTCGATTCTGAGAGTGTGTGACCTGGACCACACCGTGGCTTTGAGCTGCGATGACTACCGTTCGCACTTCTGGTACCTCTTAATTCGAGGGACTGGCACTGCCGCTGGCCCGCATCTATTGAGAAAGGGACCTAGATGAGTAACGACGAAAGGTGTCTGTCACTATGAAACACACGAATAGCCGCGGCGGTCGTCGCGTAGTATCTGAACTGGCTGGGGCAAGTCGGGCGACCCGTCAGGGGTTTACACTAATTGAGTTGCTCGTGGTGATTTCGATTATTGCTATTCTCATTGCCTTGCTGTTGCCCGCAGTGCAGCAGGCGAGAGAAGCCGCACGCCGAACGCAGTGCAAGAACAACATGAAACAGATCGGGCTTGGGCTTCACAACTTCGAGTCTACATACGGTGCCCTGCCCAATGGCGGCCAGGCGAAACGCGGAGGCAATGGCTCAAACGCGGGGCAAAACGTGTTCTTCACGGAAGAGGGGGATCTAGAGAGCCTGGGAGACGCGTCGCATTCGTTTCAGACCCATTTGTTGCCGTACATCGAACAGGCGAATGTCTATGAGCTGATGAATGTTGACTATCGCTATGACTTTCCGGACGGTTCTCCCGAAGCTCCCAATAATTCGAGAGCAGCGCAGACACACATTCCTGGTTATCTGTGTCCGTCAACACCGCGCGCTGCGGAGGCTGACCAGGAACGCTTCGGGTTCACGGACTACTCAGCTCCTGTAACGGTTCGGCCAGGCTTGAGCGGCAACCCCAATCAACCTCGATACAAGTGCGCTCTCAACGGAGATTCGACACGAAAACTGGCGAGGATCACCGACGGGACGAGCAACACGGTGGCAGTTGCGGAGGATGCTGGACGGGCCGACGTGCCCACAGGAGGCTTTATGGTCGTCAAGACAGAAGTTATGGACGACGGAACCCCTGTCGACCGCCGCTCATGGGCATGGGCAGATCCTGACAATGCGTTTAACGTGGACCGCCTCGTCAACAACAACAAGACCCCGATTGGCGGTCCTCCCGATTGTACGTGGGACGTTGTAAACTGCGGACCGAACGAAGAGACCTTCAGTTTTCACCCCGGTGGCGCACACCTGACAATGTGTGATGGTAGCGTCCAGTTCGTTAGCGAAAACGTTGATGCGCTCGTCTTCACCGCGATCATGAGTCCCGACGGTGGCGAAATTGAGGGGCTCTGATTGCCCTGCTGCTGGACAGTTGGAACGTTCAGCTCATTGGCTGTGCGAGCATCTTTCGGCTACGCATGGGGCGTGGATGCGCCCCGTGCTCTTCTTTCAGCCCACTGGCAGCGATGTCAGTGGCTTTTTTCATGCGCTGCCTTCACAACACCCGGCTAGTCTGTACTCTTGGGAGTAACCGCGTGGTAAATCCCAATGCCTGTGTTGAATCTTGTAATGAGATCCAGATGTCAAGCCCCTGATTGTAACGACTCGACCCCGTTTCTCGAGTGCTGGAGTAGCCATCTTCGGCTTCGGTGTGATTCTAAACATTTTGAATTGCACCAAATGAGAAGAGCCGCCACAAATCGTGACGGCTCGATGGATCTAAACCGATCGGGAACAGAGATGGAAGGAGATCCAAGTTTATCTTCGGTTTTCCACAGCACTCATGATGATCGGGATTGGAACTAACGCTACGTCTCGCGTGGTTAGGTAAGCTCTGCCGAACCGCAATCGTGTTCCGACACCACCTTCAACTTGTGCCAGTCCACGACGGTGACGTCGCACACCCTCCGCCTGACGTCCTCAAACGCCGCCTGAGCCGTCCAGTCGAGCTTCTCACGCATTATCCGCCGCAGTGGTTCGTGAGCATCTCGCAGTCCTGACGAAGCGACAAGGGCGGATCTGGGATGATGGGGGCGATTTTGTGCACGGGATCGTCAACGCTGAAATGAAAAGAGCACCCCACCCCAAGCAGCGGGGGCTCAAAAGCTACCATCCAATCAGGTGGCGGCACGCTTCAATCATCGGGTGATTTCACTAAGCGTCTGCGAGCGCCCCGGCGTTTCCGGGTCAACTGCGGGAGTCACCCCGCTCGGGATCACCAGCCCGTGAGACTGAACGCAAAGCCGGTTGGTCCGGGAGTGTTGTAATCGCGGCGGGAGGGCGGATCCGGACCACGGAAAGTGTGAATTTCAGGGGTTGCGTGGGGAATCCTGTAGGGGTGGCCAGACAATTGCACTGTTTTCCGCACTGGAGTTGCCACCCCGTGGCAAATTCGAGCCTAAGCCCTCTGAGGAATCGCGAGCATCTGAATTGCCATGCATCAATTGTCGCGAATCACCAAGTTGACTTCGTCAGCATCGACACGTGTATGGCGCGGACCGTCGTCCAAGTGCCGGCAAATCTACCTCGACGGTGGCAACTATTTTTGGATCGACCGCTGCGTTCTCTGATAATGCTCATGGGCTGGCACTTTGTTTCGGATCAGACTCAACACGAGCTTGATGAGAGTGATTCCAACAGAAGCAATTAGCGCAAAGAACCCAACGAACGCAACAAGGAGCCCGATGCTGCTCGCTACCGAAGTCCGAGACGTTTCAAAAACCAATTCGCCGGATTCGAGCCGCGATTGAAACTTGGTGTCAGGCCAAAGTTTCAATTCGATTCTGATTGGCTCTTTCGCGTCGAATTCTGGTAAGAATTCATATTCGGCTCGATATGCAGTGAAGGTTTCAGAATCTGACTGATAAGGCCCTTGTGAACGCTCTTTTTCGCGTTCGAGCGTGCCTGCGGTTTCTTCAATTGTGCGGCCATTATGGTCTGTGACCACGATTGAATATTTTCGCTCGTAGGCCAGCGATCGAGTTTGCGTTCGAAGCGTCGAGCTACTTGAACTTGGATTTAGGTCTATGTAGTGACTTGGCCCCCGCAGGTTCAGCTTTAGCCCAAACTGATGCGAATCACCAGGAGATGGAATTGCATCTAACACGAATGTGTCTTGGTCACTCCCTAGGGGCACTGACTCAACCTGCCCCTCTGGCTTGAACCAAATGGCGGCAAAACCGCCGCACACACACAGAATCAGGGAAGCGAACGCCGATATGCAGCCGTATCGAATACTTGGAGTGGACAAATCTGTAGCTTCTTTCGTCCGGGCCTAGGCGGCAATGGAAGGAGGCTTCCGCAATAATCGGGTACTGGTGGCTGAAGTCGAACGTCAGAGGCGTTTGGCTGGATCAAAGTTTTTTGAATTGACAAGACAGAGTTGGAAGTCTGTGTATTGGCTGCCGCAGCAGTATGGATCCTAATCGCCCCCTCCCTTCCCCTCCCCATCATTCTTCCCCTTGACCAGTTCC
>DNPC01000739.1 GCA_003501565.1 Planctomycetaceae bacterium
CGTCGTCACTTCGTAATCCGTCACCGTCAAGGTCTAGAAAATCTCGTCGTCCATTGAAGTTCCCGTCCAAGAACACTTCGCTCGACCCGAGATATCCATTGGCGATTACCAAGCTACCTGATGAACCAGAGGTCCAGTCGTTTGCGACGGTCGGCCCCCCCGACGTAGTAAACGCGTCAACTACACAACCGTCGTCAATTGCCAAGGAGTTGTACTTTACGCCGCTTGAGCAATAGACTGTGTCTTGATCACTGGACCGAATACCGACAAATTTGTAGTAATTGGTCCCGACGCTACCAAAGTTAATCCACTTTTCCTTCGTTGGAGACCAAACGACAGGCTGTCCGATGGTCGCTCGAATTTTCTCGCTGTCTTCTTTCCGCAAATCATCGACAGTGTGAAGGTAGAAATAGGCACTCTCCTTGAATGCGGGGATTTTGAGCCAGCCGTTGCTCAACCCGCCTGTAGTGAAGTCGCGAGTCGGCCCCAATGAAGCTGCTCTTCCGCTCGCGTATGGAAAACTAACCGGTACCCAAACATCACGATCGGCAGCATTAGGCATCGAAACCCGAATGCGCAACGATCCGCCCTCGTTGATCCAGGTCGAGGTCGATGAGTAGCTTGAGCTGCCTGGTTGCCTGCCTCGGACTTGGGAAATTGTTGGGCGCGGCCGTTCGTCGACTTCGATCCAAACTTGTGCGAACTTGGTACCATCAATATTCGCATTTGCGATTTCGACAGAGCCAACCTCTGGCCTCAGCCATAGTCCGATCCGTTCCCGAAATTCGATGTTTTTGTCATCAAGCAGTCTTATGCGAATGGTTGCGGTCTTCGCTCCTGGCTCGATTTCCACATAGTTCTGGCGTACCTTGTAGTTCGTTTTGGTCTCATTGATAATCTCGTAGTCAACGCCCTTTTCAGCGTTTCCGTACGTCTTGAATGGGATAAGAGCAACGCGATTCGATTCCTCGGAGATCCGCACGTTGAAGTCAATGGTGCCTGAGTCTTCGTCAACCAAATCTTCTGCGTCTGTATCGATCGTCGCCAGTGGGTCGTTGTCTTTGATGACAATCTCATGCGAGGATGTTCTCCCTCGCCGGGCACCAGGAATATCGCCGACTCCGAGCGTTAGATAGCCGCGTTCGAGCGTTTCATAGTTGTCGTCACCCTCTGGAGTTTCCGTAAAGGTTACGCTGGTTTGGCCCATTGGAAGTGTCACGGAGCTACTCGGTCCAACCAAGTCTGCGTTTGAGCCGTTGTAGTTTGTACCGTTGGTCGCTCGGCTGAATGTAAGAGGAATATCGACATCTTCGGCGAAGCTAATCCCGCCAGTGCTAACAGTCAGTTCAAATGACGAGCTGTCTTCCCAGATAGTTGTTCGACTAGCTCGATACGTTTCGCCATCTTGCTCAGCGCCGGTGGGGGCACTTCGAGTAAAGTTGAGTTCCGCGACGTCGTCGTCTTCTATTTGCAATCGCGAACGAACGTTGGGATCTTTGAGCTGCACGCCGTTGGGAAGAGTTTCGCCAAGTTCGATCAGGACAAGCTCATCATCTTCACCTATCTGATCGTTCAGCACATCAATCGTGAACGTTGCCCTTGGTGGGCGATTCGCCTCTAATCGAATACTTGCGGGTCCGCGATAATCCTCACCAAACACCGCCGTACTGCTGGAATAGGTAATCGGTAACACCACATCTTGTTCGGGTGGTTCGGAACCTGTTACGGTAATCTGTACCGATTGACCGCTGCCTTCCGTGACATGAATCCAAGTCGGATTCATGTCGACTAGCACAGCGTCACTTGCCTTGATCTGACCTGAGAAAAACGCGTAGCGGCTACTGATTGGGTAGCCCTGAGAGTTGTTCAGCATTCGGACGCCGAACGACTCTTGGGGCTCCGAAAGTTCGTCATCCGTTATCGTGCCAGTAAGTGAGCCTGCCAGTTGACCTGCCGGAATCACAATGCTCGTATCTGAATAGCTCACATCATCAAGACCGGCCAAGAGTAACTGAACTGTTACATCTTCTTGCGCTACATCGCTAAGAGTGGCAGTTAGCTCAAACTCCTCGCCTTCTTGAAACGTTCCGCTGGTTGAGGCGAACGACACGAACGGGCGGCGATCACCGTCGTCGAGGATTGTTGCCACAAACTGTTGATCAGACGTTCTGTTACTTACCTTTGCCACCTCCAAAGTTTCCGGAAAACCGATCACGACCGTTTCGTTATTAGGTTCGTACGCGCTGTCATCGAGCGTATTAAGAAAGGCAGAAACACTGGTTGCAAAAGGGGGAAAACGTAACAAGGTCGTGGACAGCCGATAGTCACTGTCCAGTGTGGCCGTTGATTGGGACAAGTCTATTGGGATAAACGTCTCCACGCCAAACGAACGGTCCAGTCGTACATCGATTCGAGCAGTCCGGAAGATATCACGCTCATTCAAACTGACATCAGAGGTTGAAATGCTGAGTGTTGGACGATTGTCGGGACGTGTAAGTGCCAGGTCTTCAACGTTTACGACCAAATTCCGAGTGCTGGAAGCTCCATCGCTATCGGTGATGGTCATGGAGACGTTCCGATTGATCGTCGTGCCAGTCGTGACTTTGTAGAGGTGTTTCAGGGAAAAACCTCGTTCTCCATCGGTGAGTTCGATTACCTCGATGGGTGATCCATCACCGTAGTCTATCTCGATCGTATGCGTATCGAGCAGCCCCGGATCAACGATTGGTACAGGCAAATTGAGCTCAGCGTAGTTGTAGGCCTTAATAGTAGTCGAAGGTGACGAAGGGATGATCACCGGAGACGCGTTGGCTGTGTTGACCTGATTCGTCGTTAGTACTGAATTGCCCTCGGTATCGGTGACACGTAAAGCAACGATCTGCGATGCTGGTCCATCAGGTCGGGAGAATTCGACCCGTTCGCCGAACGCGTCAACAGCAAACTCACCTGCGAAGTCTAAGTCCCATTCGAATAGTAGTTGGTCGTTGGTGTCCTCTACATCTGAAGATCCGCTGGCATCAAAGACTACAGGAGTGCCTTCCTGTGGTGAAAAATTACCTGAGAATTCAGCCACCGGAGCGAACTCGTCATTGATCAGAGTTACAGTGGTTGTTGGATTCGTCGTCCCTGGAAAACCGTAGTCGCTGAAGTTGCTGAGCGAGAGTGAAAACGTTTCGTCGTCTTCAACTAGGCGTTCACCAAACACGCTAACCACAACGCTCGCTGAGGTTTGACCAGGTGCGAAATCGACCGTAACCGGAGTCGCGGAAAAATCGACATTCGATTCGGCGGTACCTGGAGTAAAGATCACATCAACGCTGCTCGCAATGCTCGTTTCTTCACTTCGCAGGAGCGAAACCAGGTACAATTGAGCAGCTGAGTCGCCTTCCGGGACTGAATACTCACTGGCGGAGAAATCATAGATCGGGTTCTTAACATTTGTTGTCGTCAGCACAACGTCGTTGCCGGTTTCCCCATCCAACCCCAAGTAAGAGATGCGCGCGTTGAGCGGTGTCCCCAGGAAGTTCTCGACGATCGTGCCTTCGGGCAGTCCTTCAAAGATTCCCGCGATCGGATCTGTACCGTCATTGTCTACAATAACGAACTGCTGATTCTCAGAAGCCGGATAGCCGACACTGGTAGAAGTTTCTAGTTTCGTTCCCTTTGCCAAAACGAAGCCGTCACGCACTTTTATTTGATCGTATCCGCCGCTGATAGCGCCGGGTGTTGGTCCATTGACGTCGATGTGAAGTGTATTTCCAGACTCAAGAAACAGATTGCCGTCTACTTGCAATTGTCCATCTGGTGAAGCAAACGTTCCGAATTTGACAGGACGAATTGATGAAAAATCGACACCATTTTGGTCCGTAACGTTGTTCGCATAAATCGTCAGAGTGTTGGCCATGGTGACTTCTGCCAGGTCGATACTAGCGACCGGCTGGGCTTCAGTGCCAATAACAATCGCCCCTGTTCCTGGATCAAAAAGTGCAAGCTCGGTATTGTCAAGCGACAGGTTTCCTGATCCGTTTCCAAGTGCAACCGTCGTCGTGGAAGTTCTAGGTTGTAGACTCGTCACGCCCCAAGTATCAATCATCGACGGAGCTTGCATTCCAAGCGAATCCACGTTGAGGCCGATATCGGCTACCGAATTTGGGCCACCAACGACGCTATCCCCAGTGATAAAGAGGTCGTCGACTGCACCATCTCCGAGGCCGGTGGCCGTGATAATGATTGCACCCGTCCCCGCCGACTCGACCCTTCCAGAATTCAGGTAAACTCCCCAGTTGCTATCGCTGATTCCTTCTAGGGAGATATTGGCGGCTTCCTCATCAGCCCCGGTGGATTTAATGACGCTCGCGTCGCGGATTTGTAGTCCGTAGTTCTGGGAACCGCCGCCCGTTCCTGCAGTTCCGACGACTGAAATATCTCCGGCGACTGACAACACATCAGACTGAGACGATCGAATATCGACACCGATCAGCTCGGATACCCCGGTTCCACCAGTGCCAATAATCGAGATCGCGCCAGCGTTTTCCTTTGATGAACCCGTCGATTCGATGTAGGCATTTGAAAGATAAACACCACGATAGCGACTGCCCGCACCGCTTCCTCCGGTTCCCAAGATCGTAATGTCGCCAGCAACTGTTGTGATATTGGGTTGCTCCGCGCTGCCGGCAGATACCAGGACGCCGGATCCACCCTCATCGGTACCGGATCCGACGAGAGTAATCGTAGCCGCGGTTGCCTTATCGGTGCCGAGCGACTTGATTTTTGGTCCTTGAATGCCGTAGCCATTACCGCTCGCTAGTCCTGCCAAATGAATGTCGCCTATGGTCGAGACGATTTCGCCGTCTGTATCGAAGGAAATTCCGTTTCCAGTGGGGCTTACGACATTGACTGTGATCGAGCCCGCGTCACCATTGTTCAGCTTTGACTCAATGAGCCCTTTGAGTACGAGCGAGTTGGCAAACGATATCGAAACATCTGCGGCAAGCGTGGAGATGTCGGATAAGCTTCCTCCGCCGGTCGCGTCGAAGACGATATCTCTAGTATCATCGGCGCTCGAACCGTTGGATTTGATTGATCCACCAACGGTAATGCCGACGCCTTCCAAGCGGATCTCGCCATCCTGACTTTGAATAGTCAGATCTCGAGCGAGTCTAACCGAACCGTCACCGCCATCGATCAAGATATCTGCGGCATGTTCACCGATCCCCGTCGACCGAATGTTGCCGGTGCCATGGTTGCTGTTTACGATCCTTGATTGGATCGAAGTCGACGTTCCGCTGGCAGCAAGTGTGATGTCTCCATCAACACTCTCAATTGCATACTCGTTGTTAATGTTGAGCGACTCTAAGAAGATGCCGGGCTGCGATCCGCTCCCCACGCCGGTCAGGGAGATAGTACCTGCGTGCTCGCCGATGCCTGTCGAAGATATAGCCCAATCATCGACAACGATTGCACGTGACTGGCCGGCTCCACCGATGCCTACTAGCGAGATATCGCCATCTCGTGTCGTCAAGATGCTGTCAGGAGCGGTGAATTCGATTCCGCTGTTGAGAGACCGACCATTCCCACCGGTGCCATCAATCGTGATGTTGGCGGCGTTTTCGCCATAACCGGTCGATTCGATGCGGTTGAATCCAGAGAGCCTAAGTCCCTTGCTTTCGCTGCGAGAGGGTGGTGAAGTGGACAGCGTCCCACCTTGCCCAATAAGACGGATATCGCCATCTACACTAGTCAATTCAGATTGAACCACATAGATGCCGTGCGGTGAGGATCCGCCACCGCCGGTGCCGCCCACTGTTATGGTGCCTGCCTCGGGACCTCGGCCTGTGGATTCAATCGCTGTTCTTACAAGCCAAGTGCCGCCATTCCCTCCCAGCAGGCTATTTCCCCCTGTCCCGGTGATGTGGACGTCGCCTGTGTCGACAACGACATCAAGCGTGTCAAGCTCGACACCGCGAAAGTTGCTGGAAGTGCCCGAGCCAGCGTTGCCAACCAGATGAATATTGCCAAGGCCTGACACGCTTTGGGAGCGGATTTCCATTTCTCGAAGGTAGAGTCCAATACTTCGTGCGGTACCAGCAGTTGCACTGCCCGTTCCGAGGATATTGATATTGCCATCGATGGTCGAGATGATTCCAGCGTTGTTGCCATCCGCATTGATTCCGTGGCTGAGCCCAGAGCCCTCCAAGAAAATATCGCCAGCACCAGGTCCTATTCCTGTCGAGGCGATGGACGTAAAGCTAGTCATGTCGATGCCGTCGGAAGAACCTTCGCCCGTGATGCGAATGTCCGCATCGACCGTTTCAATAACCGAGCCGCCTTGGAGATTGACTCCCTGGCTGTTTGTCGTGCCAGATGAGGAAATTGTGATGCCTTTGGCGTCGGCTCCCGTTCCGGTTGAGCGGATCGTCTTTCGGACGAAAACTCCGGACGATGTTGATTCTGCCGGATCTTCGACGCTGGCAATTGTAATGCCGCCGTCGACTGCAATGACATCCGCTGAAGTCACGAAAACACGATGTCCCTCAAGCAGCACGTTAGCGGCATCTGCGCCAGCACCTGTCGAGTGAATACCGCCGGCACTTACCAATCCACCTCGAACCGTGATATCGCCTGCTGCCGATTCAATCGATCCGTTGGCGTACGCCTGGCCACCGACGGTACTGGACTCTACGTTAAACGTGCCCGTTCCAGTTGACAGGAAGCTTCCCGAGAAATTGCTTCTTTCCCCTATAGCTGAATAGTTGCCGTCGACAGTAGCGACACTCCCAGAGATTTGGTTGCTGCTCCCTGCAATCGACAAGTCACCTGCTGAATCACCAGTACCAGAGAGCGTGACATCTGTTCTCAGTAGGTATGTGCCATGACCGAATGAGACGTTCGGTACATCACCTTGCAACATGATGTTACCGCTGGATGTTTGCAAACTACTATCAACGAAATAGACACCATGACCGTTGCGGCCACTTTCACCGCCGGTGCCGGAAACCACAACATCCGCAGCATCGGTACCGGCACCGGTAGTTTCGATTGTTACGTTTGCGACATTGATGCCGCGGTTTTCGCTAAAGCGGTTTGTTGGGTCAGTGCGATCTCCGGCTATTCCAGTCAAGGTAATATTGCCATCGACGCTTCGGATCACTGAGTTGCTGCTCGTCGAGCCACTAATGTTGAGTCCATTTCGAAAAGTAGCACCATCCGAGGCAGTGCCGACTAGAGTTATCGTCGCGGCATATTCTCCAGTACCGGTGGATTCAATGATGCCAAAATTGTTCAACACCAGCCCAGTTCCTGCTACTTCATCAGCTTCGCTCGAGATCAAGATGTCGCCATCAACACTTGAGATACCCGAAGTCAGGTTTTGAATGGAAACACGTTTGTCGGCGAGCGTGATTTTTCCAGCGTTGGGCCCTGTTCCAGTTGAAGCGAAACCACCGAAGTTACTGACAAGAATCCCTCGATCGTCTGTGTCAGAAAGCATGATATCGCCGTCGACAGTCGTAATCGAACCTGTTGAGCTTTCCAACAAAACTGCAAGAGATCCTGGGGAGGAACCAACGATCGTTATGTTTCCGGCCTCGGGCCCACTCCCAGTAGATGCAAAGTGGTCAACTCCACGAAGTTCAACACCTGTTGCACCGCGTTGAGGAGAGCTGGTGCCGTCGCCAGTGATACTGATGTCACCATCAACTGTTGACCAACTGCCGCCGATGTTTACCCCTCGTCCATCTGCAGTCGTTCCACCTTGACCGTAGATCGTGATATTGCCTGCGCTCGGGCCATTCCCTGTTGAAGAGACGATTGCATCAACACTGACGCCATTGCGTGAGACACCGCCGTCTCCACCGGAACCGACAATGTTGATATCGCCATCAACCGTCGATAATTCGGTAGACTCGCCTGAAATTTGAACGCCATACGAGGTTAGTGCGCTCGTCTGGGGAGCCGTTGCTGCTCCGACCACTCCGTCGATGGTGATATTGGCGGCATCTATCCCGGCGCCGGTAGATCGGATGTAGGCTATATCCTCAATCAAAACTCCGGTCTGACGTGATGTGTTTGAGGCCCGCCCGCCCCGGCCAACAATGCTGATATCGCCGTCGACACTCGAGATGCTAACACCATCGGACCTCAGCCATACGCCATAGCAAGTCGTAACCTCGCCGCCACCAACCCCGTCAAGACTTATCTTTGCTGCGTCGGGCCCCGTGCCGTTCGAGGCTATGTTGAGTCCGGTTAGGTAGATGCCCAAGAAATTGGAACCATTCGCTCCCGAGCGAAATCCACCGGTGCCGTTTAGGCTAATGTCGCCGTAAGCACTTGTAATCGAGTTTCCAGTATCTCGGCTTATCAGACCATGCTTTGACTGGCTTCCGTCCGCACCGACTCCGGTAAGTGTGATAGTACCTGCATCGGCGTTCTGCGAAGTCGATTCAATGGTGGTTCCGCCTTCGATGCCAAGCCCAGCGGAGAAAGAACTGCCTCCGTAAATACCCGTACCCTCAAGCGTGATGTCGCCGGTACCCAAGGTCGATATTGTCGCACCATCCAAGTGCAAACTGAAGTAGTTTGCATTGGCGGTAGAGGTTGAAGCGTCCGCATTCGCGGTCAAGGAAATACCGCCATCGACGGTACTAATTACCGCACCCGGACTAACGAGGATCGTCTCGGCAGCAACAAA
>DNPC01000695.1 GCA_003501565.1 Planctomycetaceae bacterium
TGTATGATTCACACAGATTGTTTCAATCGCCTCAGACGCATTTCTGTGTTGTAGTCCGGATTTTGAATCCACTCTTTATCTGCCTGGTACCACAACTCGATATCTTCGTAAAAAGGCGTAACGGAGGATTTCTCGGAGCATCTCTCGATTGGCGTTTTGCCCTTCAAGCTGCCGTGCGGACGATGCCAGTTGTAGAAGTGTTGCCATTCGAAAAGGCGATTCTCCAGTTTCGGCGACTTCAAGTTTTGGGTTGCATAGAATTCTTCGAGGTCGGTTCGTTGTGACCGCTCGACTTTTCCGTTCAAGTGCGGCGAGCGCGGCTTGATTGGTCGAAACTTGATGCAGTACTCCATCATGAATCTCTGAACTTTCTCTGCGAAGAACTCTCGCCCACGATCTGTTTGAATCCGTTGAATCGGAAATGGCGTTTCCTCTACAACCCGTTCCAGGAACAGTAGAGTGTTTGCTGCTGAGCGTCGTTTGTAGATTCCTAGCACTCTATAGCGTGTACAGTCATCGACCGCTGTGTACTGATAGATCCCAGGGGCGATCTTGCAGGTATCGAGCTGCATTCGCTCTCCGGGTACGTCCTTTTCGTAGGTTTTTATGGGTTTTTTGCGTCTGCGTTTTGCGAGAGTGGAAACACCATTGCGAACCAGAACTTTCTGCAGTGTTGCCAATGACAAGTGAGTATTGTGCTCTCTCATGAGCTCATTCTGAATTCGACGAACACCAAGACGACGCTTTCGCAGCTTGAGAATCCGCTTCTCGATACGAGCAGTTACCTTGGTGGCTGGCGATGTCTTCGGTCTACGGCTTCGATCTCGCAGTCCTGCTATGCCGTCCTTCTCAAACCTACGAACCCACTTTCTTAGCGTCGGTCTTGAAATGCCGCACCTTCTGCAAACTAGGCCAGCATCTTTCACCTTGCCAAAGAGTTTTACCCACTGCAGCCTAGCTCTCTCCTTTTCAGAAAGGCACTCAAGGCTCACATCACACGCAACCACAGCTCGGGCTCAACAAACGGGGATGCCCCGCTGTTCATCTCGCCGTCGAGCAACCTCAAGAGTGGGCGCAGGCTGCTGCGACGGCGAGACGAACGGGGGCTCGGACGACTCTACTTCAGGGAGGCAACATCCCAGAAAGTTGCCTGTAATCAAGTCCAAATGGTTGAAACGATGTCTGTGAAGCGCACATTTGTCTTATGGCCGAGAACGATGGATGACTACGGATGTTGCATGGTAGAGCTCGCCAGCAGCTTCCAAAGTTGATTGCACGATCGGACCACGACCGAATTTGCTTAGTAGCTCGTTTCCAGCGTCAGTCTTGAGAATGCGTCCCATGTGCAGGATCGTCGTGTAGGGACCAGAACTTACCGAGTATTCGACGATGTCACCGTTGCGTAGTCGTTCAGATGTCGCTAATGCTTCCCAGTTAATCTCGGGGCCGCGCTGTTCCTCAACGTGAAAACATGTACTTTCGACCGCAATACGAGCTGAATCGACATAGCATGTTGAGTCTCTCGCGAAACAGTCGATCCAATCGTTTGGGCCCAAAGGTAGAGTACCGGCCAACGCAAACGTCACACAATTGAAGGTCGTGTGGTCACTATGCTGTATCAAGGGAAATTCTTGCTGTAGTTTACTTCGCGTTTCGATGGACAACTCGCACATATCTGGAACGTGGAAACCATCTGGTGCATCATCTGAAAAATGAAGGATGACACATGGTCCAGCCTCAAGCTGGAGGACTGAGCGGCCTACCAGCCCACCTTCAAATCGGACAGCGGTCAGTCTTTGTCGCGGGTTAGACTGCGATCCTGCAACATGAATTGTCTGTGCTGTTAATTGCACCAGAACAAGTAGTGCAACCGTGGACGCAAGCACTTTTTGCCACGACTTTTTCATCGATCGCCCTTTAGGATTTTATCGATTTCTCGTTCGACGCGGTCGCGTTCCTCTTCACCGATTAGTGCCGAAGTGGAACCCAGTAGCATTTGCTTGGCTAACACAAGTGTTTCGTGTGCTTCGGCCTGATCCCCTACCAATCTGAGAACGGCGGCACATCCCAACAACGTTTCGACCGCCAACAACTTGAACTCTCCGCTGCCGGCGTCTGTATATTTGTTCGCGGTCGACCTGATCGCATCGCATTCAACACGGACTTTGGTGAATAGTCTCATTTGCAAGTAGACGTGGGCTCGAAGAAGGCGAATCTCCGATTCGTCAAAGTAGTATGAAATTGTTGCGGGGTGCTCCGCCTTAAGTTCGCCAATCTTATCAATCGCCTCTCCCAAAAAGTCATTCGCCAACGCTGTATTGCCCTGCAAGAGACTGACCCTCGCGAGCCTCCGCAGCGTTACCACAGTTTCATAGCGGCTCAGCGGATCTCCGTTTACGATCGACACAAATCGGTTGTCGAAGTTGCTCCACGCATCAAGCCCCGGGACTGGAGGTTCGGTATCTAGGCGTGTCGTTGCTCTCGGGAGATGCACATCTGCCAGAGCCTCTAATTGTTGCACCAGCGTAAGGTTGGCATCTCTCAGCCGCTGCGTATCTTCAGTGTGTCGTCGCTCGGTGAAGGAGAGACCGAAGTCGACAGTTGATTTGGTGAGCACGCCTGCTGCGAACAGTGACACGGCTAGTAGGACGTTTGCACGACGGTTTGACGTACCGCTTGAGAGATCTCCCGGTCGCGACATCATCACAACGGTCCCCTTGTTGGATGACGCAACCTATACAGCAAAGGAGCTCATCATGACCCAGCGGAAAGTCAGCAGAATGCAGACGATGCACATCCACCAAGTTGCTTTCTGCACGGTCTGGTGGGTTCGAAGTGAATACAGAATGCCGCACGCACCAGTGGTCACAAAGATTTTGAACGCGATGAGCTGCCAGGGGGACGAAATGAGTTTTGCGGCGATAGGGTTCGTTTCACGCATCTGGCCGGCCTGTGACATCAGAATTGTCCAGGTTAGGTCTAACGCCGACATAGCTGCGATGAGAAGCAAGCCCTTATTGAAGAATCCGACTGCTTCTTGGCTATCTGGTTCGCCGCGCTCTGCCGACCACTTCAGGCTATGACCCAGCCCGATTGCTCCGATCAACATCCCCAACACGGTCAGCGGGAAGCCCGCATTTTCAAGTCGGACTTGGGCGTCGATCTGATTCCGATTCATGTTTTCAACAGCGAATCCTGTGTCGATCCATTCCTCAAACTTCTGAGCGTCACTTTCAGGTACGCGATAGTCATCGAACATTTTTGTCCATTTCGCTTGGCTGGTATGAATGCCTAGACGTTCCAGTGCATCTGTGATAGACATCTTGTGGCTATTGGTCGCGGCAGCTGCAAACGCACCCTTGTGGTCGGGACTGACGAAGTACTGACCGCCGAATCGATCGAACCATACAACCACACCATCTTGCTCAAGCGTGGTCTTAAACAAGTCAAGCAAATCGGTCGTTCGACGTTGGTTGCGGCCCGCCATATCACCGCGCCTTTTGTGATTCCTAGTATCGTAGCGAGTCGCGACAAGTCGTCCGTGTTCTTTGTGTTCGCCGCCGGTTTCGGTGGAGTCGCTTGACCAAACCGTCCGACCGTTCGGTGTGACGTTGAAGCCGTTGGTCGATAACATGCCGTCAACAACACGAAGGCGATAAGGTGCTTCAACGTATTCGCCGTCGATGAACAGATAACCTTCGTCGACAACGATTTCTTCCGCTCGGAGATGTGTGGAGACGACGGATGTCATCGCTATCAAGCAAATGGCAAGAGCTCTCATCATATGTACTCAGCAGATCAAAGAAGTCGCAACCTGGTGCTTTGGGGAAAGGCCCCCGTGTTTCGCCACAGGCTTAAGCCTTGGAGTTATCCTCACTGTGCCTAACCTGGAACGAAGCCCCAAGTTTCTATTCATTCCGCAAATTTGCGAAAGATGAGCGGATCGCAAGGATTTGGTTGCACCGTCGCGTTTAAGGGGAAGATTGCTATGCAGTGCGCAACCTCACTAGGTGAGTGAGGCATTGCCGGGCACAGAACACTGGAGCACTTCATCGCAAACAGGAGTAAGAAGATTTGCTAGTGCTTTTCTTGAGTGGAAATCCCAGGTATCTCCTGTTGCGGATTAGCAGGCTGGCTGATGCACGTCATTTGGACAACCCGATGTTGGGAAGATGTCTTGGTCAAAGGCCCCGCAGTTGCCCAGACGCCAAGCCGATGTTTCGATCAATCCGTTCAAATCGTTCGCGACGGTGACCGATGCAGATTCGGTCATTTAGGTATTGGCCCAACTTACAGAAGTGTAAGCACGACGGCGATGTTTTCATTGGCTGTGTTCTGAGCTTGCGAATTAGGCGGCGTTCGCTGGCATAATTCCGTCTTTGACATTCTTTCGTCATAACATCACTTGCTTCGGCCGAAGTGGGGATCGCAGCGGCTTTCTTTCATTGCCAAAACTCTCGGAGTTAGACCCACCGGGGATGGCTCCTTGCTCAGAGAAGAAGTTGTCGTCTCCAGTTCAGTCACTCGTTTTTCGATGCTCAGCGTAGTCTTCTAGCGGACTAGTCGTCTTCTAGCGGACTATCCGACCGCACCCCTAGTTGGCCACAACCCAGGAACCGTCAGTCCTCGTTGTAACCGGACAACTGTGGCAGAAATGGTTGGTTGGTTTGCCAGAAGATGCAGTTTTGAAACATGGCGTTCTTTCAGCGTGCAACACTTGCATGCCCCATTACAAACAGAGGATAGCAATACGTGAGTACGACTGTTTCGCCAGCCACCGAATTGAAGTCAATCAAAGAACACTCCAATCACGTTCTTGGAGATTTTGATGAACAACTGTTGCGTAACCGCTTGTTCAAGGCAGCGAGCGTTGAGTTGTCATGCGTGGCGGCATCTTCAAATAGGATCATTTCTAACCAGCTCGCGGTGATAAGGCAGAGTGTCGCGGAGTTCCAATCAGTCGAACAAGGAATCGGAAGGATCCAGCATGGAGTTGATGGAATCGATCGAAGCGTGGTCGAGCTACTAGAGAAGGCTACTGAGAGTTCACAAGAACTCAGCGAGGTGAGTTCCAAAATGGAAGTGCTGGAAAAGCACTTCGATGCCATCGGCAAACTAGTTGAGATGGTAAACCGAATTGCGGACCAAACGAATCTCTTGGCACTTAATGCCACAATCGAAGCCGCTCGAGCCGGTGAGGCAGGGAAAGGTTTCGCAGTGGTAGCAAGTGAGGTCAAAGAACTCTCTCAGACCACGAAGGCTGCAAATCACGAGATTACCGAAACTTTGGAAAAGGTATCACAATCCGTCGGATCGCTGTCACACAGTGTTGAAAGAGCCGTTAAGAAGACACAAGACTCAATTGCAGCTGTTGAAGTCACACGAGAGAACGCAATCGATATTGGCTTGGAGGCGGACTCGTTTAGCCAAACGATAGCCAAATCTGTGCAGAACTTCGCGGAACTTGATCAATCGTCAAACGTCGTTGAAAACGGATTTCGCGAAATCAACACGATTGGTAAGACGTTTTCCTACCTTACAAGGCTGAAGGCTCAGCTACAGCAAAAATGTGAGCTCGGGCCGATCGAACGCCTCAGACCGCTAGTCGATATCAGCGAGTTCCGCGCGCCGGAACGCTTCGGCCTAGACGAAGAGGAATACATTCTGGAGCAGGATGAAACTCTAATTTCTGCCACTGACACTCGCGGCATAATCACGTTTGCGAACAAAGCCTTTTATGACGTTGCGGAATACTCTGCAGGCGAGTTGTTAGGGAAGCCCCATAATACGATTCGGCATCCGCATATGCCAAGAACGGCGTTTGCAGACCTATGGTCGACGGTAAAGGCAGGTAAGATCTGGACCGGATACGTGGCCAACCAATCAAGAAACGGTCGGATTTACTGGGTAAGAGCAACGGTCTTCCCATGTTTCGAGGAAGGCAAAATCATCGGCTATCTATCCATCCGAACAAAACCAGAACCCGGCGCCATCGAAGCCGCCAAAGAAGCTTATCGGCGATTGCCTTGACGTTGCCGATTGGTGCCAGCCCAAGACCTCTGAATTTACTCTTGGCTAATTTGATCTTGCCGCGAGCTGAAACAAGTCATCGGCAGCAGAGTCAACTACTTGTTCTGCCTTCGGGTCTGTCTTCCACCTTTGAGGCCTCTTCTGTTTCGGTCACCGACCGCAGACGGATCATAGTGCGACTCTCTGTTTCCGATAGCGTGCCATCACCCAAGGTGACGAATCTGCGAGATTCGAGAATGTTTTCGAAGGGGCTCGTGAGATAACCGATCACGAGCTCAAAGCGCCTTAGGATTTATCGCCATTCCGGAAACCGACGCGAACTTGAGCGGTTGAAAGATTCCGAGGTTGAACAAGAGGCTGGCTCTAAGAAATCTGTCCTAGAACCATCGGTCGAGAACACCTCAGCATCTTCGGTCGTAACTGGCTGCGGTCTTTGCCTCCTCGATCAATAAGCACAAATCCTTCTCCAAGGCGGCCGATGCAACCGAGATCAATTTGAAAATTACGGAGTTGCGTCGGTGGTATGAGATGCGCAGGACTCTTGGACTCGAAGTCTGTACAAGCGATCGTCGCCCAAGCAGGGAGCTCGCAGGAATGCTAAACTCAGTGCCGAAAAAACAAAACGAGGGGCTCCAATGCGTTACCTACTTCCGTTAGCAGCGATGTCGGTTCTATTTGCAGCAAGCGCGCATGCTCAGACTGAAAACACGAATCTGTCGGAAGAATTAGAACCGTTTCGTTGGATGATTGGTGAGTGGAAGTTGACGAGCCATACTCATCCTCGCCGGGAAGCACCGACAGAACGACTAGATGTATCATCGTCACCTGCAGGTGACGCTCTTCTTTTTCGCTACACCACAAGTTGGAGGCGTCCTGGAACACAGGGTGCTATGTCGGAGGGTTTCCGAAAAGTGCTTGAACGCGCGACGTGGAATGCAAATGCCAACAGGCTCGATTTCGAAGTTTCAATTGAACAAATACCGAAGCCCAATAAAGAATCAGAGCAAAAGGATTTGTTTAGCATCATTAGGGAGGAAATCGAATCCCATTGGAAGTCAGACACTGACACCGATAGCCTTTGTCGCCCCCTTCACATGCGTGGTGACAAAGAACAAGTTTTCAAGTACCGACGCGTCAAACTGGCGCTTGAGCTCGAACCTTATCGATGGATCTTGGGAGATTGGGTTACGGCTCCTAGCTCGCGAGAAGCCCCTCCGAACGGTAGGCTAAGAATTGACGCCTCGAGTGATGGCAAATCATTGGTATTGGTATACCGTGCTGAGACTCTAGAGCTGGGTCGTGGGCCGGGCGGCCCAGATACTCCTCCCCCTTCAATTAGTCGGTTGGTTCGGGAACGAGTAACGTGGAACTCCGAAAACAAGACATTCGAATTCGTGGCATCGGTTAGATACGAGCCCGAATGGGATCATACAGAAGCACCAAGAAGTCTTCGCTTCAGCGTTAAGAAATCGGAGGTTGACAGGTTTTGGAAACCTGGCTCTGAAGATGCTGAGCTAGGGTGTCGGCTCCTTTATACCTCCGAAGGTGCGAGGCGCTTTTTCGAGTTCTCGAGACTACGGCCAGAAACTGCGTCTGACCAAATCAGGCAATTTCAACAAGAATGGCGACCAGCCAACAAGATCAAATGGCATAAGATTGGGATTGATTGAGGATCAGAGGTGCAACCATTGCTTACGGCGTTACTGCCTGGAAATCCGGGATGAGCTCAAAGCGAAGGCTGGAGCTCTTTTCCAACTTACAAAGCGATTTGATCGATTCTCCTCAAGGCACAGGATTGATAAGCGATGGACAAGCCTAAATCGGCAAGCTGATGCCTTCAACGCTTCGGTCGCATTCACGTCCATCTCGATGAACCTGCTCGTGGCAACTTCGGTCGATGCAACCTTAGCTTTTAAGCTATCGCGGGAACTCGCGTCGGTGGTCAACAAATTCGCGTTTAGATTCGCTGGGTTAAAGGCAATCTGGGGTCATTGCATCAAATTAATCGCAAAGGTCATCTGAATTATGCTCTCCTGGATTCGCAAGCTACTTCGTTCATCGAGTCAACTTCCCTCAGGTGTGGTCTCAATTGGCGAGGCGTTGTCCAATCCAGACATTCATTCTGACCCGAGTACGAAGGCGGCATTTACGCAACCGGAGGAGTTAGACCATTTCTTCGATTCATACTCGTTTATCCAACGGCCCGACTGGGTTGGCCCAATGCTCGATTTCTTGTCCAAGCAGGACGGAATTCCTATGGTCGCAATTGCAGGATTAACTGGCTTTCTCGCTGAAGTAATAAATCAGAACCCGAGTCTTGACTCTGAATGGAATTCAAAATTGACATACGCATGTCCGGCTTTACGGAACTTGTACGCGAAGGCGAGAGAGTTAACTCCTGAAGCTATTCTCCAAATGGAACCTAGTACAGAAAACAATGACCTATTCTGGTCGGCGTTTCGCGCAAGTGGCAACCTTCAGTATGTTGGTAAGGTGATCGATGCGATGCGCCTGATTGAATTCGGAAGTGACCGGGGACAACTTGAGACGGGAGTATCAGCTAAGTGGTCGCTTGCAGCACATCTACAGAGCTTTACTCAGGTCCATTTCTATGCGATGACGACAGCGTCTGAACGTGAAGAAACAGTCCAGAAACATCTGAACGACGTTCTCACAAAAGATGTCGAAGCAATAAAGGCAGAATCGAGACAGTTATTGAGGCGATAGCTCGGGGCACCGATTTAGGGACAATCCTCAGTTCGGCATTATTAGGGGACGGTCTTGAGTTGCGATTTTGCCGTGTCGGTTACAGGCGAAACCGTTAGCCACCAGACATTTTGGCTACCCCAAGCTAAGCGACGCAAGATCATCGTGCCTTCATAGCCACTCTGATGGCCGCCACTCGCTCCGGGCTGACTTATCTCACAGACGTCACTCGCCCCGTAGAGTACCTTAGCATTTGGCTCAAGGCGATCTACTTGCGCGCAAGGGCCAAGAGCGGTTGGCTCACCGCTCGCTCTTCGTCCGATCGCCGTAGGTCTAGGCTGCGGATCGCTCGTCTGAACCGCGCGGGCGAAGGCACAGGGAGACAACTACCTTTCGCCTCCTTTGCTACAGCCGTAAGCTCGGTAGCGGCATTAACACGTTGGCCTGAACGCGGCCCGAGTAGTCTCCAGCGAAATGGTTGAAGTCGATCAAGCCGAAGAGGCAAGAGATTTTCGTAGAATAAGTGGCCAGCCGAACGTCCGATGGGCCCCTTACCGATAGACACAGCGCGAGGCCCGACTTGCGAGTCGAATTCATACTCCCGATTCCTGGAGAAAACAGGCCCGATTCAATGATTAGGCAAGAAGACTCGCAGGCGCTACTGGTCCGAGCGAAGCAAGGAGATGCTGCTGCCCTCGGAGATCTGCTCACGGCGACCCATCCCTACCTTCGAGTCTTGGCGAAGTCGATGTTGGATCGACGGCTTCAAGGTAAGGCTGCCGCGGAAGACTTAATACAGGAGGCGTTTCTCGAGGCACATCGCGACTTTCAGAGTTTCCGCGGCGACAAACTTCCCGAGTTTCTTGCTTGGTTACGCAGAATACTCTCAAACCGTGCTAGCAAGCTGATACGGAGATATCTTGGCACAAAGGCCCGGGATGTTCGCTTAGAGCGAAACATGCTGCAAGACCTTGATCGTTCGTCACTGTGCTTGGCGAGTATCGCCGTTGTGACCGAGGAAACCCCCAGCCGACAGGCAATCGAGAACGAACAAACCCTGGCCTTGGCCAAGGCGATCGAGAAGCTACCGAATCATTACCGCGATGTCATCGAGATGCACCAGCTCCAAAGTCTTGAGCTGGCCGAGGTAGCAGAGATCATGAATCGGACTCACGAGAGTGTTCGTAAGTTATGGGCTCGGGGACTTGTGAAATTGCGTTCTATCCTCAAGGAAATGGAATGAGCGGAGACGATGAGTATGGGGATCCAATCGAACAACGTCTCGTTGCCGCGCTCGAGGAGTTTCAGCTGGCCCATGAAAATGATCCCAGTGTTACACCGGAGAGTTTCGCCGGTCGCTTTCCTGATCTCGAACAAGCACTATTGGAGTGCCTTGCTCCATTGAATCAGTTTGCGGCGAGGGGCGAGCCGGCGATCGAACAAAAGGTGAACGTTGGCACAAGCCTTCCAACGCAACAAACACTTGGTGACTTCAAGTTGTTGCGCGAGCTTGGACGAGGGGGAATGGGGATCGTCTACGAAGCGATCCAACTAACGATTGGCCGCAAAGTTGCGGTGAAAGTACTGCCCTTCGCAACGGTACTCGATCCGCAGCAGGTCAAGCGGTTTCAAAACGAAGCCCGCGCCGCTGGCACTCTACACCATGATCATATTGTGCCTGTTCTGTCCGTTGGTGAAGAACGTGGGGTGTATTACTACGCGATGCGATTGGTCCACGGACAGAGCCTCGGAGAACTTCTCAATGAGCGAAGAAAAGCTGTCACGGCTCCACTACCCGCAGATTCCCTACCAAAAATCCGGCCAGACGAAGAAAGTCAGGTTTGTTCGTCCACGAACAGGGTCCAACAACTACAAATCTCAACAGACGCAGAGCTGCACGCGAACAGCAGTTTTCGTGATATGGCTAGAGTCGCCGCTGAGGTAGCTAGTGCATTGCACCATGCTCATCAAAACGGAATTTTGCATCGAGACATTAAGCCATCGAACCTGTTGATCGACACGGAAGGTAAAGCGTGGGTCACCGATTTTGGGCTCGCACGATTGGAGTCGCAAAGCGAGTTGACGCGTTCCGGGAACCTACTGGGCACCTTGCGGTATCTTGCACCGGAAGCCCTTCGACACTCATCGTGCTATGTCGATCATCGTAGTGACATTTACGCCTTGGGTCTTACTCTCTACGAATCGCTCGCTCTTCGTCCGGCGTTCAAAAATACGAACCATGACCAATTAATCCATCAAATCCTAACTACGGAGCCGCAAAGCCTTCGGCAGCTGAATCCCAGTATCCCGTTGGATCTGCAAACGATCGTAGACAAAGCAATTGCCAAGGATCCAGCGGAGCGTTATGACTCGGCCGACTTGCTCGCTGAGGATCTGTATTGTTTCCTGGATTCTAAGCCAATTAAGGCGCGTTCCGCCGGCCCTATCGAGAAGCTTGCCAAATGGAGGCGACGTCATTCACAGTTGGTCAACGCGGTCGTGCTGACTGCCCTCCTTTTTGTTAGTTTGAGCTTCCTTCTACTGTGGCGTGAGAACGGCAGAACCAAAGAGGCGCTAGTCATAGCTGACCAGCACGCTCAGCAAGCAGAAAAGAATCTCGATATCACTCTGGCGATGCTCGACGAAGTTGCGCTCGGAGCCATTGCCGAAAAGGAAATCTACGAATCCGACGTTAATCTCAAACAGCAGATCGTCTTCGCCGAGAAGATACTTTCCGTCTATGAGCAGCTGCATACCGAAGTCTCTCAATCTCCTCAAACGCAGTTTGCCTTAGCAACAGCCTGTCGTCGTATAGCGCGCTTGAACGCTGCTTTCGGGAATCCTCACCGACTTCGAGAGCTAATGGAACGCGCCGCAATTCTCTTCTCGGAATTGTGCGAGCAATTTCCGAATAACGTGATCTACCAAGAGGAGTATGCGAATGTCTTGGCTAGGTTAACCACTCTGTCTGCGACCGAAAAAGCCATCGAAATCTTGGAGCCTCTTGTTTCTGAAGGCGTTGCGACCGATAGAGGCTTAGGTCATCTAATCAATGCATATAACAACCACATGTTGAATTTGACGAGCAATAGAAGAATGCTCGAAGCAGAACAAGTGTTCAACAAATGCTTGACCCTACGATCACAATTGTCTCAAAGAGATCCGGAGTGCCGCGAGATCGTTGAGGCCGTCGGTTTTGGTCATTTCATTGCTCTCCGAATTACGCAGGCGCGGCTGTTTGAAGCCGAAACGCTTGCGAAACAAATGCTGGAAGTGACAAAAGCTGCCACAGAACGGGAGCCGAGCAATACTCGGCAGCGTTTCTATCACGGAAGGGCAATGACTCGGATGGTTCGAGTCCTGAAGGCGAAGGGAGAGTTGGGCAAAGCATTGGAATTGAGTCGTGAAGTTGTAAGGATTCAGGAAGAGGTATGTAGTCGCTTTACCAACTATGAACTGTATGCCCGTATGTACAGTTGGCATGGGGTGCTACATGTCTCGCTACTTCGAGCACTTGAACTCTCAAAAGAGCGGCAGGATTACTTCGAACAGTTCTTCAATCGACTTCCCCGAACACGATCTCTACTCCGTGCGCGTGGCCGAATATTCGAGAAGGATGGGCAACTGGAAAAAGCCATCCGGGATTACGAGGAATCAGTCGAGTTGGATCCAGCATACTATTATGCCGTAGAGTCCTTAGCGAATGCGTTAAGGGAAGCTGGTGAAAATCGTCAAGCGTTCAAATTTATGGACCGGGCACTTGAACTAAATCCGACCGATACAAACATGCGATTTGATCGTGCTCAACTCGCCTATGCACTTGGGGATTTTGAAACTGCGATCGCCGACGCTCAACTTTGCATTGAGGAAAATCCGCAGCCGAAATATTGCGGTTTCCTGGCATGGGCTTTTCTGACTGGTCCAGAAACTATTCGCCAGCCCGAAACAGCCCTGAAACTTGCCGAAGCCGCCATCAGGCAAAGGGATACCGTAGCGTATCGGAATACCGTTGCGGTCGCTCAGTTTGCAGTGGGAAATCATGAAGCATGCCGACAACACTTGGAGCATCTTGTCGGATTAGGCCAAGATACCCTGCTGACTTGGATCTTGTTGGCACGAATCGAACTGCGAGCTGGCAAACGCGAGTCCGGCCTGCGGTGGGCAGAGAAGGCTAGGCTCGGTTGGAGTGAGTATCGCGGCCAAGATTCTTTCTATTCGGAAGCGTTCGGAGCAATGCAGAGAGATTTTGCGAACTAGCATGTGCATCCAATTGGAGCCCCGTCCCATTGGATTCCGGATTTATGCGCGTGTCTTTAGAAAGTCTGTCCGAAAGTGGTAAGAGTCGGCCCCAGTTAGATAGCAGAGCATACTCTGGGATGCTTGATGCGATCTCCTTTCTAACTTGAGATACCGATGCCTTCCAAAATCTCTCACTTCATCCGTCGATTTGTTGGGAAACCCAAACACCGTCTTTGGCGGAGCAGTCATTTTCGACCTCATTCACTTGAAAGACTTGAAGCCAGAGAGTTACTTGCAACCTTCCTGGTGACCAATACATCGGATTCAGGTGAGGGTTCATTTCGGCAAGCGATTCTGGATTCTAATTCGAATGTCGGTCCTGACCGGATCGAGTTTGCGATCGAAGTAAGTGATCCAGGCTTCGAAGAACTTGATGTTTCCCCCCAATTAGATGCATTCATTATCCGACTCGCCACGCCACTGCCCGAGATAGACGATACGGCAGGCGGAACGACCATCGACGGGTACACCCAAGTCGCGAAAACTGGCCTTACCAATAGTCGAGGTCCGCAAGTCATTATCGATGGAAGCGAAATAGTTGAGGCTCCGTCCTTTGGGCTGGTCGCTCGTAGCGACGATAGCACAATTGCCGGACTGGGCATCCAAAACTTCAGCAATTGGGGAATCATTGGCTACGGTGATCGTCTGACGGTTCTTGGAAATCACATCGGAGTCGACGCTTTAGGTCGTAACGCGGTTGGCAACGGAGGTGGCATCCGGATTGTCGGAAACGATGCACAGATCGGCAGCGATCTAAGGGATCGTCGTCAGAGAAACGTAATCTCTGGAAACGCCGGCAATGGTATTGAAATCCGTGATGGTGCTTCAGCAGCGATCCAGGGAAACTACATCGGCACCGATCAATCCGCGTTGGTTGCAATCGGCAATTCAGTTGGGATCCAAGCTTTGAGCAATGCGGAAAGTCTGGTCATCGGCACCAACCTGGATGGTGAGAACGATCAAAATGAAGGCAACATTGTCTCGGGAAATGACCTGCGTGGTATACAGCTCTTCAATTCTGCAAATCTCATTGCCGGAAATCGAATCGGAGTTGATCGGGTCGGTCAAGTCGCTCTTGGAAGCGCAATTGGGATCGATCTGGAGTTTAACCATGAGCACGTGATTGGCGGCCCGCAAGAATTTGCGCGAAACATTATCTCAGGCAATACAGAGCTGGGTATTCGCATCGGGTCAAGCGGCGATGGTGGCACAGTTGTGCAAGGGAACTTTATTGGGACCAACCTCCAGGGTTCTGCGGCCGTCCCAAATCAGATCGGCATCTCGGCATTTGATCGTGTGCTGATAGGTGGAACCGAGCCGAGAGATGGAAATGTGATCTCGGGTAATAGTCTCGACGGGATATTTGCGTTCGGCAGTACAGTTCGGGGCAACTTGATCGGGCTCAATGCTGAAGGTAATTCTTCGCTGGGGAATGGACGCAATGGCGTGAGGGGCGATCAGTTGTCGATTGGTGGAGCGGAACCTGGGGCGGGAAACGTCATCTCAGGAAATGAGAGCTTCGGAATTGAGGGTTCGGGCCTTTCAATGCAAGGAAACTTGCTTGGCTACAACGTGAGCGGCACCTCGAACACAGGTGTTGATGGAGAAGATTTACGCAATCAAGGATTCGGAATCGGGGGTGAGCTTCTTGTGACACCCACATCGAGCGTCCCGTCTCAAATCGGCGGCACGACAGCTGGTGCTGGCAATCGTTTCAGCGGCGGGCTAAGGATCATGGGGACTTCGATCATTCAAGGCAACTCTGCTCGTTCCATCGAGGTCTTCGCTGGAGATTATACGAAGCTAGGTGGCGGCCTTCCTGCCGCAAGAAATATAGTCTCAGAAACGATTGATATTGGTGGTGGAGTTGAAGGTGCTATCGTTCAAGGAAACTATGTTGGCGTTGATGCGACAGGAACCACGCGTACAGGACTAGGTTTTGTCCGCGTTGGAGTGCAGGGCGGAGCGACGAATACGATCGTGGGATCTGATCGAGATGGGTCTAGCGATCTCTTGGAAGGAAATTTGGTTGCTGGCGTTGTCATGGGGTCGGCGGCAGTTTCGGGTACGGCTGTTGTGGCCAACCTCATTGGTACGGATGCGACCGGATCACGGGTCTTAGGAGATGGTGGAACGGTGAGTGTGGTCGAAGGGGCGTCATCTAATCGAATCGAGGGTAACGTAATAGCCGGGACACTTCAGCCCGATGGCGCTGGTTTCGAGCGTGATGCCGCAGTCTTCATCGATGGATACAACAATACGGTCGTGGGTAACTTCATCGGGACTGACGCGACCGGTAAGGCCAGTCTTGGCAATCTTGGACACGGAGTCTACATCCGTTCTGCTAGCTCGGAAGCGTTAAACAACCAGATTGGCTGGGATGCAGAGAGAACCGAAATCAACGGGAATACGATTGTTCATAGCGGCTTCAACGGCATTGGAACTAAGGGAAACACCAGTGGCCACGTGATTCGAGGAAATCGGATCCTAGCGAGTGGTGAGCTTGGCATTGACTTAAACGACGATGGCGTGACGCCAAATAATGATGAGTCCGAAGACTCAGATGTTGATGGCGACCTTCCCAACCGACAAAACTTCCCGGTCCTGAACAGTGCTCAAGGGGGTGCAGGGACTCGAATCCAAGGATCGCTCAGTAGTTTTGCAGAACGGGAGTTTGTTATCGACTTCTATGCCAACACGATGCCGAACGGATCAGGCTTCGGGGAGGGTGAGCGTTGGCTTGGTGAACTTTGGGTGGCAACGGACGTCAACGGGAATGTCGAGTTCGATGTGCTTCTCCAACAACCAACGTCACATGGCGAGTACATCACCGCAACCGCCACGCGCACACGCGCGGTGACCACGGGCAATAACACGCGAGACCTGATTGAAACATCTGAGTTCTCGGAAGCGATTCCACTCACTGCGAATCAGCCACCAGTTGCGAATACAGGTGGTCCGTATCGGACCGGAGAAAACGTTGCCATTCAATTTGATGCGAGCATGTCTTTCGACCCCAATCAATCGTCGCAAACGCTAATGTATGAGTGGGACTTTGACTATGACGGCTTCAATTTCCAGATCGATGCCGTTGGCTTAACGCCGTCGGCGACGTTCCAGGACAACTTTCCGTCGCGGGAGATGGCGCTACGAGTTACAGACTCTGAGGGACTGAGCGATATTGCAATAAGCACGCTTGCCGTGGACAACCTGGCCCCGACGCTGAGCGTCCAAGCTCCTCCGGTCGCCGTACCCGGTCAAACTGCCATACTGAGATTGAACGCGTTCGACCCTTCGCCATCTGATCAATCGGCAGGGTTTGTATACACGATTGATTGGGACAGCGACGGACTGGTCGACGAGAGCCTCCAAGGCGGTGGATCCATCGAACTCACGCGGACCTTCCTTGAAGTAGGTCGGCAGACCATTACGGTCATGGCGATTGACCAGGACGAAGGCACCAGTAGCGCTGCCTCAGTTCAGATTGAGGTCGATCCGATTGCAATCGTCGAGGATCCGCTGGACTCCACCAAACAAGCTCTAGCGGTAGGAGGAACAGACAGGGCTGATTTCATCCGCTTTCTCAACGACTCCAATTCGAACACTCTTCAAGCTACAATCCGGACACCAGGTCGCTCGTCGGATTCGCTTAGCGTAAACCTCTCCGACACGCCAATCACTCGCTTGCTTGCGTTCGGTCTTGGCGGACGTGACTTCATTACGATTGGCGATCGAATTTCGATACCTTCGGTTCTTTTTGGCGGCAGTGGGAATGACACCATCATCGGTGGCAACGGAAGTGATGCGATTTTCGGAGACGATGGGAGAGATCGAATCTTTGGCAGGCAAGGGCGCGATTTGGTCGTTGGTGGTTTGGGTAGGGATCGGCTCAGCGGCAATGGCGGCGAAGACATTTTGATTGGCGGGAAACTGTCGTTTCAAAACCGTGTCGATGCGGCTTTGCAAATCATCCAGCTTTGGAATACCGAGTTCCCAATCGAAGACAGGAAGAGCCTCTTGGGCGCGTCCTTGCTAGTGCAAGGCGAGACAGTACTGGATGATGAGGAACGGGATCGGCTGTTTGACCTTTCCGAAAACGACTGGGGATTCCCATTGAGCTAGAAACTCTGCCGCATAGTCCTTCCCCAAAATAATCAATCTGCGTTGCAGCTCGTTCATCGTTCTCTGCGACACCCCAGCATCAGTTCGTCGTTTCGTGCTCAACGGAATCTCCTAGGTCATAAGACACCGAAGCGAGTTCCAGTGAATTCTGAGCCCCTGAGGTTGGGCAAGCCGCTGGCTCTGAGGGTTCTTGTTTTGGTGCTTCGGAGAGAGAGACCTCCGCGGCAGCGGGGTGAAATCAATGGGTGTTGTGGCTTGGGAA
>DNPC01000058.1 GCA_003501565.1 Planctomycetaceae bacterium
CATCAGCCGCGGGGCGTTAGCCCTGGTTGTTGGGGTGAACCGCGGCTAACGCCGATCGGCAAATGGGTTTTCGGATAGGCTCTCAATGCGAAAAGAGGAATTCACGGCTGGTCATCAGGCTCCAAAGCAGGTCCTCGAGCACAAGTTCACGTGATTGTTCATTGGCGTCGGCAGTGTGGACAATTTCCAAGATTCGAGCCCGTTCACCGGCAGTCGGAAGCCGTGACAGGGCGGACAGGTAAGCGTTGCGGATTACCTCTTCGATGGGTAACTGATCTTCGATCCACTTGCGTACGATGCTACCTTTATTGGCGAGTTTGTCATTGATCGTGTTGCCATTGTTCAGGTGAAGTGCTTGTACCACCGTGGGTTGATCGCTGCGTTCACACACACACGTTATTCTGCGCTGATGGCGTCCGAAGGTTTTCAGAAAGTAATTCTTTACGGCTGAATCGTACAGTTCGATGGACCGCGTGCCTTCGTCATAGAAATCTGTATCTTTGGTGTCGGCCCCGGGGAACTCAATCTTTGTGAACGAGCTAGGAACACCGGTAACCGATACGATCTGGTCGTGAATGACTTCAGCCATCAGCCGTCGCGGGTAATACCGGCAGTAGAATCGTCCGTCGTCGCGGTTTAGGTTGGTCGGTTCACTCGAACGACTGTAGACCGAAGACGTCATAATCAGCTTCATAAGCTTCTTGAGGTCATAGTCGTTTTCGATCAAGTACTGGGCCAGTGCGTCGATTAATCGCTCACTTGATGCCGGATTGCTTACCCGGAGATCGTCGACTGATTCCACAAGGCCGACACCCATGAAATTGGCCCAGACACGATTAACGATCGAGCGGCTGAAGTAGGTGTTGTCGTCGCTAGTCAGCCACTGTGCGAGTGTGGATCGCCGATCAAGCGTGGAGTCGATGTCGATGGGTGGTTGGTCAAGCGGCGCAGGGGCTTGGGGTTTCCCGGTCGAAGGTTGGATGATATCGCCGCGCTGAAGTACTACGAGAGTGCGTTTTCCGTCTCCGTTTCGGGAGTCTCCTCCCCAGCCCTTGGCACGGACTCTCGCGTACAGGTTTGCCATTGCGTAGTACTGATCGTTCGTCCATTTTTCCAGTGGATGATTGTGGCATTTAGCGCATCCGATTGACAGACCCATGAACGCTTGGCAGGTGTTTTCGGTCAGGTCTTCGGGGGTTTGGTGAATTGCATAGAAATTAGTTGCGCCCTGTTCAAGGCTCTCCCCACGGGCCAACACAATCTGCTGCGCAAACTCGTCCCAGGGTGTGTTCTCCTCGACCTGCTCTCGGATCCAATTGTAAAACGCGGCTACGGCGTCGGGACGCAACAAAGTGCCATTGACGAGTAGCAAGTCCGACCATCGGTAGCTCCAGTAGTCGACATAGGCCTCGCTGGCAAGCAATTTTTCAACTAGCTTTTCGCGACGCTGTGGATCTGCAGAAGCAATAAAGTCGAGAACTTCCTGAGGGCTGGGAGTCGTCCCCGTCACATCCAGATATGCTCTTCTGATGAAGGTCTCGTCGGTGCAAGTTGGGCTGGGAGCGAGCCCAAGGTTCTGCCACTCGTCGAGCAAGATTTCGTCGATTAAGTTTTTCGGGCGAAAATCGCGGTAGGTCGACGAAGCCAGTTGCTCACCATAGGGAACCAGCAAAGATGCAGTCGCAATTCTGCTTGCATACCAAACGACCACGGTTCCCTTGCCACGATCAAGGATCTTGACTTTCCCGTCTTCACCAACGGTGGCGACTCTTTCATTCGCAGAACTAAACTTGGCCCAACGCGTCACATCCTCAATCCGCCCATCGGCGTAGTGGGCTCGAACGATAATGTCTTGCGTATCGCCGGTTTTTAGCTGCAGGTCCGTTGGAAGCACCTCGACGGATTCCAGTTCAGCATCGCTTTCCTGTGGCCCGCGGTACCCGTCGGCAATCCACTGTGCCAAAAGGCGATAATCGTCTGAGTCGGTCTCGAGTCGTTTGCCGCCCTTATGCGGGATAGCCATCGTGGGCTTGGCAAGCAATAAACTGCGTCCGGGGTCAGCAGGTTCGATGCGTCGGCCGCGACTCTCACGCGTGATGGTAAAGTGATCGGCCAAGCTATCGTATCCTCGCAGTGATAGCCGAAACCCGCCTTTACCAGCAAGTGCACCATGGCAAGCGCCGCTGTTGCAGCCTTGTCGCGACAGTATCGACTGAACATGTGCGTTGAATTCGATGTTTCGTTTCTTCGAGCTACCCACCACTTTGACGGGCAGGACAACCTGACCATTTTGCGGGCTTGCGATCGTTACCTCGGTCTCGCCATCCGCTAAGGCGACCAGTCTCTCGCCGTTCCAACGAACAACGGACTGATCTGCGATACGCACTTGCAACTCAGCAGCTGGTATTTGTGAGCCGATTGCGTCGTTTTCCGAACGCTTTTGAACCACAAAGTGCGCGTGGCTGTCCTTGCCTGTCAGCCGAATCGAATCCGGGTAAACGACCAGTCCATCTGCTAGCGATTGTGACGGTAGGCCACACGCGAGAACGGCCATTGGAAGTGCGGCAACGCAGAATCGGACAGCTAGGCGATATGTCAACAAAGCGATCATGGCTTCGAGCAGGTGAGAGGGAGGGGAGGTGGGGTTCGCTGGCGGACAAGGCCTGGAACAGAATCGGAACGCCTTATTTTACACCGCCCGCGAGACAGAATTCGACCCCGCGACACAATTATCCTGCCGCTTATCGGGTACGAATGTCGCAACGCCTAGCGAACGTCGGAACACTCTAAGAACCTATCCGAAAACATTGAATCGAACATCAGCCGCGGGGC